>JAUXFU010000076.1 GCA_030622705.1 Candidatus Omnitrophota bacterium
CTCTCCACCTCCATCACCTACCCACATCCCGCCAACCTCTACAATTGGCTTATGCGCCATAGCTGGATCAACACTACACCATTCCTTATCTAAAGGATAGCCGTATTCATTAAGTATGTTTTTTATGTTAACAGTAAGGGAAGATTCAGTTAACTCAACAAGCATATTTATACTAATCCGAGTAAGCTCCACCATTTCCGGCGTGACATCTGTTGCTCCTTTTGTAGAGACAGAAGTCAAATAATACATTGGATTTGACAATTGAGGAGCTTGTCTTGTCAGGTCAGCAATTCTTCTAATCATCTCCTGCCAGCGTTGTATGGCCTTGACTCTCTCTACTTCTTCTGTCTTTTCTCGAGCAAGGTCAGTTGACAATACCCCGCCGTCGGTTGGCGTCGTGCCCGTTAAAGAAGTAGCAATTGCTGCTGCTAAACGCGCTATCTGATCATCAGTAAGGAGCACCTCCTCAATAAACCCCTCATCAGTGAGCACCTCATCAATAAGCACAAAAGACTCGCGGTTTTGCTCCAGCAACGCCTGAATATTGCTTATGATAAAAGGACCCTTCATAGAAAGCATCAATGTTGCCAATAGGTTAATTTCTTCTGGTTTTTCATCAAATATCTCAGTAACGCTTTTATTTGCAAACAAATTATTCAACAAAACTCTTTCTCTATGGGTTTTCTGATATAGCCCTTGCAGGAATAGCTTAGCAACGCTGTCTTTGTCTGTCTCCGGAAAAAAGGTACTTAGATACCGCGCCAGCTCAAGAGAGATTTCTTCTAAATTCAATCTATATAAAATGCTATCTCTATCATCTACCATGCTGATTTTGGATAACTTTTTACCCAATAAATCGTATACCTTCATTGCAAGCTTATCTTTTTCTATTATATCAAGTGCCTCTGCCAGAGACATTTTTGAAAAGTATAATCTTAATACAAGTATTGAATCATACGTTCCTATTTTTCTTAACTCTTCTGCCGCGGTTATCCGCTCATCTTTATCTATAGCTTTATTATGCAGAATCCTGCCTAAGGCTTCTATTCTTAAATCCATACCGAATAACTTAACAAACTTTGTGTTTGCCCGCGAAATATCTATCAACTCATTAAGAACTTTATGTAATTCCTCTTGGGGCGTCGTCCCGCCGTCGGGGAAACTAGAATAAATTACTCGCGTTAATTGTTCTACCCTTTCATCTGTTTTATCATCGAGATTAAGACTATCCCACTCATCTTGTAACACCTGCCTAATATTATCTAAAGAAAGAATTCGATCCGGTATCTTAAAAAATAGCCGGTTCGCTAAATACTCTATGTTCTCCCCGTTATCATCAAATAACTCAAGAAGCTCTTTGTTTGCCTGCAAAATACGAACCCAACCAGCAGTTATAAGCTCTCTATAAATTTTACCTCTTTCTAATTCAATCTCACCCCTTTTCGCCTTTCTTCTCAAATTATCCGCCGCGGGGCTTAGGGTATACGCGCCCACAGGAATACCGGTAAAAATAAAGTTGGCAATTATAACTAAAGCAATTATTCTTCTAAATATCCCCTTTTTAAAAATTGGTGCTGTCATTTTATGTTTCCTCCTATAATGTTTTTGTTTGAAATCTCTGTTCGAAGTTTCGCTTCGAACAGAAAAAAAACGGCCACGTTTTTTCCAATTGAATTGTGCTTAATTCAATTTGGAAACCGTGGCCGACTTTCTTTAATTGACTGTGTTTATTTTAGGCTTTTAAAAAGGATTTTAAAGGCCTAAATCTGGTATTATATTAAATTGTAACATAGAGATATCAACATTACAAACCTTAAAGCTAACTTTTGTTTCTATTAACAGATATAGAAAATTGCGGAAATAATTATTGAATTGTTCGCCGGCCGTCAAGCGCGGAGGCAAGGGTTGTGGAATCTACGTATTCCAGGTTAGCGCCGGAGGGAATCCCCACGCCAATGCGGGTTAGTTTAATCCGGAAAGGTTTAAGCAACTGGGTAAGATATAAAGCAGTGGCTTCTCCTTCTATATCGGCATCCATAGCCAGGATTATCTCCTGGATAGTATCACCTTTTATGCGCGTCAGCAGGCTTTTAATGTCGGATTCAGCGAGTCCCCTGTCCTCTAACGGCGATATTACCCCCCCTAAGACATAATAGAAGCCATTAAAGTTACCGCTTTTTTCAACCGCGGTAACATCCTGAGTATTCTCTACTATACAAAGCAGGGAGCGATTGCGCTTCTGGTCCTGGCAGATCGCGCAGATATCGTTCTCGCTGATATTACGGCATATACGGCAGAGGCGTATTGTTTGTTTTACCCGCAGGATACTCTGAGCAAGAAGTCCTGCCTGCTCGCCTGGAGCGCGCAGGATATGACTAACAATCCGCTCTGCACTGCGCCTGCCAACTCCGGGTAATTTTACCAGACACTGAATAAGCCGTTCTATTGAATCCGGATAAATTGCCATATTGTTAATCCTTTATAGCTTCTTTATAACAAACCAATTAAGCTGCGCGCCGATTAAATCAAGCGGGCATTAAATATATCCATTGCTGAATTAACACAAGAATCCTTAATGCTTTTCTGCTCAGCTTTCTTCTCTACCGGAGCGGACAAAGAGAGAACGAATTTTACCTTGAAATCCTGTTTAAGGAACTGTGAAAACGTCTGCTCAATTAACAACCTGTTTTCTTTCTTCTCAAGAATATCCTTATGCAGAGAACAGTTATTCGGAAAGGAGATAGTTAAAATATTGCTCTCTAATTTCAGGGGCTCTCCCTCGGATAAGAAGGTTGCCACTGACATTTTAACCTTACTCAGATTATCAATAATCCTGGACCAATGCTGCTTTAAGCTGTTATAACATTCTGCGTTGTTAGGGGTCTGCTTTTCAGGGCAATCCGGGTTATTTTCCTGTTTTAATTGTGCTTCAGGAGGCTCTGTCTTATCCTTTTGTTTCTGATTATCCTGCACAACAGTCTTATTCTCAACGCCGGCTGCTGTGTTCACTTCCCGGTTGTTTTTAGGAAACCTTGGTTTTTCTCTGTTTGCCGGGACAGTTGAGATTTTTTTTTCCTGAATAATCCGTATTAAATTTATCTCTAAGGGAATTATCGAAGAATCCATCTTTTTAGACATATCCTTGGTATTTACCAAAAGATTAAATATGCTGAGTATCTCCTCTAAGCTAAAAGACCGGCTTTGCGCGAGTAATTTCTTTGCTGTCTCCGGAGGAAAATCAATAAGGCGGGGGTCCGCACCGCTGATTCCGGCAACAATGAGATTACGAAAGTGCTCAATGAGATTATTCAGAATAATTCCGGCATCTTTGCCCTGTTTTAACATAACATTCAGTATATCCAATGCCCCGAGGGCATCCTTACTGATTATCTTATCCGTAATTTCAAAAAGCGCCTCCTGCTCTAACACCCCTAAAAGGGAGGAGACATCACAGGTTGATATTTTATTGCCCTGGGTAAACGAGATTAATTGATCCAATATGGATTCCGCGTCCCGAAGTGAACCATCGCAGGCGCGGGCTATGGTGAAAAGAACCTCATCTTCCAGATTTATCTTCTCCTGAGAGATAATTTTTTTTAACTGTTTGATTATATCCAGCGCCGGGATGCGCCGAAAATCCAGACGCTGACAGCGTGAAAGGATGGTCGCGGGAATCCGGTCAACCTGGGTTGTAGCAAAGATGAATTTAACAAATTCGGGCGGCTCCTCCAGTGTTTTTAGAAGCGCGTTAAACGCCTCGTTAGTCAACATATGCACCTCATCAATGATATATATTTTAAACCGCCCTGAGGCAGGGGCAAATCTTACACCCTCGCGCAAGGCTCGTATCTCATCTATTCCCCGGTTTGAGGCACCGTCGATCTCTAAGACATCCAGACTGCGGCATTGGGTTATTTCCTGACAGCCAGCGCATACCTGGCAAGGAGTTATAGTCGGGCCATTTTTACAATTCAGGCTCTTTGCCAGAATACGGGCAGTGGAGGTTTTGCCTACCCCCCGCGGACCGGCAAACAGATAGGCAAAAGCCAATCGTTTTCTTTGAATGGAATTCGCCAGCAGGCCGACCGCGTGGTTCTGTCCAACAATCTGCTCAAAACTCTGCGGCCGCCATTTTAGGGCAAATATTTGATAGGCCATGGGTATTGTTTAATTATTCCGATGTGAGATGATAAAGCTGATTAGTCCGGTATCATTAATTATATTACAACATAACTTCTTTTTGTCAAGAATAATGGGAAAATAGTATTCTGGAAATAAGATTCGCAGCCGCGCCGCGGGGCGGACGGACTAATTTGGGAATTCAAATAGTAATGGCTGGAAGCAATACGGATATCTGTTTAAAATCGATGATTGGTCTGGTCGTAGGCTATAACTAATTGATTCTGCGTAATCGGAAAATAATACAACTCCCTGTTCTTTCAGAGTTCCCTGTGTTAATTCTTGATATCTTTGAATATATCGCCTGGTCTCTTTTGGCAATTCATCAAACACTGCTGCATCTTTATACCACCGCGAAACATTCCCAATGCCCCAATTGTATGAAGCAAGCAGGGTCGTAATCGAGACCGGGATATTGTAGAAATTTAGCAGTTGCTTTAGCCTTTTAAAATACCACGAGGCGAGCGCTTCATTGATAAACGGATCGAATAAATCTGCCGGCTCATAATTGGTTTTGTTTATCTGATTGAATTCCCGTAAACAAATTTCCGAGATTTGATACAAGCCGTAACATCTTGTCCGCGAATTAAAGGCGTTAGGATTGCCGCTTGATTCAATTATCTTTACGGCCTGCAGCTGAATTACCACTTCGGCATTAGCGATAATAGGGGAAAACGACAATATCCCCACGAGTATGCCTACTATAACCGCCCATAGCGGATTCTGCCGGCAGAAAATCTTTAGTTTGGCCTCAGTTTTCCGGCTGTACCCTTTCATAACAGCCCCCCGACACCTTAAATAATCATTCAAAACAAAAAAGGCCCTGGCAAACTCTCCAGGACCCAAGAAGTAAAAACCCCTAAGGCAATCCTTAGGGGCTAAAGTAGTAATCTTTTACCTCTTCGGCAGCGCAGCCCCCCGATTTTTCCCTCGAGGCTGTCACTTTGCGTCCCCAGGTTACCC
>JAUXFU010000160.1 GCA_030622705.1 Candidatus Omnitrophota bacterium
AACCTCTTAGATTTAATCAACCGGCTTCTTTTGGCGGCAGGGGTAGCGGCAACTGTTGTTCTCATTTTAACCATTTATAAGCCGGCTGAAAGCCCGGCTTTAACGGTAATTCCACGCGAAGATATAAATCTATTGAATTCCATAGAAACATCCCATGTTTTTAAAACAGAACTCGATTCATATTTAAATACAATTTTAAAAAGAAATATGTTTGAGATGCTTCAGCGGCAGGATAAATTGTCTGGTTCGTCAGGAGAAGAACTTAACCTGAAATTAGTGGGTATAATTTCAATTGGGGAAGGTAAGCTACAGGCAATCATCGAAGATAAGGATGCGCGCACTTATTTGGCGAACGAGGGCGAGATGCTCTTAGAGCAGATAATGGTTAAGAGAATTGAGCCTAACAAGGTAATTTTAAAAAAGGGCGAAGAGATAATTGAATTGAAATGAAAAAGCCGCAAGGAACCCTTCTTTTTATTATAACGGCAGTTGTTTTTATTTTTATACTGAATACTGCGTCTTTTGTCCCGGCGCAGGAAGCCGGGGAAAAAATCTCTCTTGATTTACGCGGTGTAGAAATATCCGAGCTTTTTAAAATTCTTTCCCGAAAGAGCGATCTTAACATTATACCTTCTGCCTTAGTAAAGGGCAGGGTAAATATTTTCCTTAATAATATTACCGTTGAAAACGCGATTGAGATTATTTTAGTTAGTCAGGATTTAGCCGTAGACAGGAAGGAGAATATTCTTTATATAATGACTGCCGCAGAATACCAACAGACCTTTGGCAAAAAATACTATGAGAAGAGGAAGTTTAAGATTTTTAAACTTACCGCCGCGGATCCGCAGGCGGTATTTAATGTTTTTAGCCAGATAAAGTCGGACATAGGCAAGATTATAAGCGATCCTGCTTCGGGTACGGTAATCGTAATTGATGTTCCGGAAACAATTTCAGATATGCAGCAGGCATTGATAAAACTTGAGCAATTACAGCCTCAAGAAATTTTTGAGTTGAGCTATGCTAAGGTTGAGGAGGTTCAGGGTGAGGTTTCTAAGGTTTTGACCCCAGGCTCCGGCATGCTGCAGATGGATAAGCGTACGAATAAGCTTGTGGTTTCTGATTTACCTGAGAAGATGAGGTTGATTAAGGATGTAATAAGCGCTTTTGACGAATCTTCACCCCAGGTGCTTATTGAGGCAGATATTGTTCAGGTTGTCTTAAGCGATAAAAATGAATATGGGGTTAGCTGGGAGCGGATTTTTAGCGAGCCGCGCTTGCACGGCCTTCAATTGGCGGGTAAGTTTTACGGCGGTTTTCCTTTACAGGGTTCGGGCAGCTTTAGCAGCGCAAAGCAGGGCTATGTCAGCATAGGTAGTGTAGCTGATGATGACTATAATGTAATTGTGCAATTTTTAAAAACGGTAGGCACAACTAATGTTCTTTCCCGCCCACGCATTGCGGCTTTGAATAATGAAAAGGCAAAGATACTCATTGGGACAAAAGAGGCATATATAACAAGTACTATTACCGGTGAGACTGATACCGGGCTTCAATCCGAGACCGTTGAATTCATTGACGTAGGGATAAAACTCAATGTTACCCCTACCGTTATCAGGGACGACTATATTAGTATGAAGATAAAGACGGAGGTAAGTATAGTAAAAGAATATTTTGAAACCAAGATAGGCAGCCGGGTTCCTATTGTTGAGACATCCGAAGCAGAAACAGTAATCAAGGTAAAAAATGGCTCAATGATTATGATTGGCGGCCTGATTAAGAAAGAAAAGGTTTCTTCAGGGATGGGGCTTCCGTTTCTGCGCGAGATTCCTGTATTGGGCTTTTTCTTTGGCAGCAAACTAGACAGTTATAAGAAAACAGAATTAGTTATCTTCCTGCGTCCGCGCATTATCACCGGGGATTCTACTATGCTTGCTAAAGAAGAGTCCGGGAAGACAATATCATCAAAACGCCCTTTGAAGGATTTTCTGCGTTAATGGCTGCGAAAAGGCATATAAGGGATGCTCGATGCTGAATGCTCGTTGCGAGTATTTAGAATCAAAACAATAAATGAAAGAAGCTAAAAGTTTTATCATTAGTTTAAGCGTTGTTTTGCTTATTGCTTACAGTGTAATTATGTCGGTAATCGGTATCCATTCATTTATAAAATCGCAAAATCTAAAACAGCAAATTTCTTCTTTGACCTTGCTGCATCGGGAAATGGAAAGAAGGTTTGAGGCAATATCCTTTCAGCTGCAAGATTATGAAAAAGAAAAAACAGCTTTAGGGCAATCCTTAGAGAGGTTGAGTGAAGACTCAAAAAAGAAACTCGATGAGATCTCTTCAGGGGTTCAGGGTTACAAGAAGCAGATCAGTCAAATGACCCAGAGATTAGACAGCGCGCAGAAGCAGCTTTTGAGTTTAAAAGAAGAAAATAAATTGTTAAAGGTTTCTCCTCGGGATACAAAAAGACAAAATGAGCTTAAGCAGGGGCTTGCCGCTCAGCAGGAAGAAATCAGCAAGTTTAAACAAAAGATTATCAGCCTTGAACAGGAATTAAGGGATAGGAAGGCGACGCTTCATTATAATTTAGCGGTAAATTTTTCTCAGAGGGAAAATTTTGAAGACGCTATAATTGAGTATGAAAAGGCTCTAAACATAGACCCCGGCCATTTTTCCTCCCATTATAATCTGGGAATCCTTTATGAGGAATACAGAAAGGATTTTTCCAAGGCAATATTTCATTACCGTCAATACCTTCAGCTATGCCCGGATGCCCCTGAGGCCTCACAGGTTAAGCAGTGGATTCAAG
>JAUXFU010000138.1 GCA_030622705.1 Candidatus Omnitrophota bacterium
AGTTATTCACAAAAAGAAAAAGTCGCCCAAAAAGAAAAAGAATTACTACTGGTTTAATCATGAAAACAGGACATTTTAACTTTGGTAAAAACCGGACATTTTAACTTTGGCTTGACACTTCCTAAAGCATAGCTTGAGTTTTTGTAACGTTTATGGTATACTTAATTTACCTTAAGAGACAAAAGAATCCCTGCAGTGTTCGTTGGCAGTTATTTGATGGTGAACCAACACCATTAGAAGGGTGCTGAACTTTCTTGGTTGCTGCGGCAATAAGAAGAAGTGCCCACCTGAAAATACAACGGTTCAGCCAATCAGGAGCTGACGGCACAACGCAGGGATTTTTTTTAGGCCTCTGACAATCCTCAAAAGTTATAACAGAATCCTTGATTACAGAGATTTTAAAAAGATTACTGAGATTTGTCTTATTAATAAAATAATCTCTGGAATCTATATCAATCGCTGTAATCAAGAGATTCCACTAGTGTTATATTACAGGAATCTCTATGGATTTATTTGAAAAAACTTCGCAGGGTAATAAAGATAAACCCCTTGCTGCGCGTTTAAGGCCGGAGAATCTGAATGAATTTGTGGGGCAGGGGCATATTCTGGGTAAGGATTCTCTTTTGCGCCGGGCTATCGACTCAGACCGGCTTAGTTCACTTCTGCTTTATGGCCCTCCGGGTTGCGGCAAGACTTCTCTTGCCTGGTGTATTTCAAAGATTACTCAATCCCATTTTGTCTGGCTAAATGCCACCACATCTAATGTTGAAGAATTAAGAACTCAGCTTATTTCTGCAAAGTATCGCAGGAATACATCCGGGAAGAGAACAATCCTATTCATTGACGAGATCCACCGGTTTAATAAAGCCCAACAGGATGTTTTAATGCCTGATGTGGAAGAGGCAAATATTATTTTAATCGGCGCAACTGTTAATAATCCTTTTTTTTCAATAGTTGCTGCGTTAATCTCTCGTTCCTTAGTTCTGGAGTTAAAGCCTTTAGCTAAACAGGATGTATTGAGGATATTAACGGCGGCTTTAAAGGATAAACAGCGGGGATTAGGAAGGCTAAAAGTCAAAGCACACAAAAACGCCTTATGTTTCCTTGCTGAGGTTTGTGATGGGGATGCGCGGCGGGCATTAAACGCCATGGAGATTGGTATTTTAACTGCCCGGTCTTCTTCCGATGGATTTATCCACTTTGATTTAAAGCTTGCCCAGGAATCTATTCAGAAAAAGGTTGTTCTTTATGACCGGGATGGCGATGCCCATTTTGACACTGCTTCCGCCTTTATTAAGGCAATGCGCGGCTCTGATCCGGATAGCGCTTTATACTGGATGGCAAAGATGCTTTATGCCGGAGAAGACCCAAGGTTTGTTGCCCGCCGTATCTGCATTCTGGCAGCGGAGGATGTGGGTAATGCTGATCCTTTAGCTTTGGTTTTAGCCAACGCGGCTTTACAGGTTTCTGAATTTATTGGTATGCCCGAGGCGCGTATTCCCCTTGCTCAGGCAGTAACCTATGTTGCCTGCGCGCCCAAATCCAATGCTGCCTATTTAGCAATTGATAAAGCATATAAGGACGTTGAGAAGCATAGATTGCAGGGGGTTCCCGGACATCTTAAAGACGCCTCTTATCCGGGAGCAGAGAAATTGGGCCGCGGTAAAGATTATAAATATCCTCATAATTATAAAGGGCATTATATCAAACAGGATTATACTCCCAAGAAGGTCAAATATTACGAGCCCACGGATATTGGATATGAAGCAAAGATTAAACAGCGTTTAAAGAAATTATCAGACGGTTGTTAATGCTCGCTAATTCGGTAAATCTTAAGGATATTGGGTGATTAGGGTATCAGGGTTTGGATATTAGGGTATTAGGATATGAGGGGGAGAAAAACCTATCAGTGATAAGCATTTATAAGTAGTTTTACCTAATCCCCAAATATCCCAATTTCCAAATCCTAATTACCCGATACCCTAATTTCCTTAAAAACATTACTTAATTATTGAGCTAGTACACCCATCAAAAGCTAAAACTGCCGGGAATTCTTGACCTCAAATACCCAAACCATAAATTATCATTGATTAGACTGTTATTTAGCGGTAAAATAATATAAATAAAGGTGGTTTTTGTTTCCCCCTATGTGAAAAACAAACTAGGGGGATGGCGAAAATCGCTATAAGGTCATCCACAGGGATAGGTTTTCCTAATACTTTGTTTAAGGGAGGGCTCAATCAGAGAGTGTTGTATATTGTTTAGACTTTTTCAGAGCTTTCATCCGCCGGCGAAGAGGGTATGGTTATTACCGATCAAAAACCAATTCAGGAGATAATCGATAGCTTAAACGAGTATGACAAAGTATTTTTAGTGGGTTGCGGAGAGTGTGCTACGGTTTGCCGGACCGGCGGCCAGGCAGAGGTAATCCAGATGAGAGGGGTTTTAGAGGCGAGCGGTAAAGTAGTTACAGGCCTTGTTGTTCCTCAGGCGCCCTGCATTGCTAGTCAGATAAAGATAGAATTCGCCAAGAATATAAGGGTTCTTAGGGAAAGCCAGGTAGTTTTGGTTTTGGCTTGCGGTTTAGGGGTACAATCGATAAAAGACAATGATCGCTTAGGCCTTGCAGTTGTTCCCGGATGTAATACCCGGTTCTTAGGCGTGGTTGATGCCAGGGGTAATTTATACGAAAAATGCTCTGCTTGCGGTGAATGTGTTTTAGGGGTTACCGCGGGGATATGCCCGGTGACCCTTTGCCCTAAAGGCTTGCTAAACGGTCCCTGCGGCGGAATGGATAAGGGTAAATGTGAGGTAGATAAGGATAAGGATTGTGCTTGGGTTCTAATCTACAAGGAACTCGAGAAACAAAAACATCTTGAGGCATTCAAGAAGATAAGAGCACCGCGGGATTATGCCAGGATAAAGCGCCCGCAGGATAAAATTGTAGTAGAATAATAAGCAATGAACCCCGGAGAAATTATTTCGGTATTCCGGAAGTTCTAAGGGAGGATGCTCGGCTTGTTCCGGGTGAAATTGAAGGACGCTTAAGTTTAAGTCGAAATGCAATGCCAACGCTTAAGAAAGAAAAATACAAAAAGCAATCCCCGATGCAGGCTAACAGGAGGCATGCAGAAGGATTGGCAAAAAGGCAATTACGTAATTTATTATTAAGCAGTTTGAAAAAACAAACAAAACAGCAACGTGAATACAAGAGTAAGTCAATCGAAAGAAAACTTTTAAAGCAGGAAGAATTTATTAAGGCAAAGAAGATAATGTTCTATCTG
>JAUXFU010000154.1 GCA_030622705.1 Candidatus Omnitrophota bacterium
CAGGTTACAGGTTGAAGCAGAGGAGGTTTTTCAGATTAAAAAGGGATTTTCTAAAGAAAGGGATGTAATTAATGAGGAATTCTATAAGGGTTTGGGTTATAGAAGGGTTGGCAGAGAGAGTCTTTTCCAGTGTGGTGCCGGCCAGAGCGAGGTTACCATATCGCCTTATGGTGAGATAAACCTTTGCTTAGAGATACATTATCCGCAGTATAAAATATTAGAAGGCTCTTTCAAAGAAGGCTGGCAGGAGATTAAAGAATTTGTTGAGAATTTTAAACCGTCAGAGGAGTATTTCTGCCGGGATTGTGTGCTTTCTAATTTCTGCCACTGGTGTCCAGCTAAGGGCTGGCTTGAATCAGGGGATTTAAATAAATGCAGTCGGGTTTGTCAGGAGATGGCGCTCGTTGAAGCCAGACACTCTCCTTACTGGAAGGAAATTGCTCCATTATGGAAGAAACAGAAAGTAAGGTTTGCTTTCAGGGGTTGAGTATGAAGGAAACACAATATAAAGACTGGAGCCTAAAATTTCATAATCAACATGCACACGACCCAATCGTGGTGCAAATAGAGTTTACCTATCAATGCCCTCTTCACTGTCTGCATTGTTATTCAGATTGTTACAATAACCCGGAATATGCCCGTAGAGAGCTTTCTACTAATGATATAAAGAAGATTATTGATAAGTTACATAAGGCAGGGAGTATGTGGCTTTGTTTTACCGGCGGTGACCCAATGCTCAGAGATGATTTTATTGAGTTGTATGATTATGCACGGAATAAAGGTTTCCTGTTGACTATTTTTACCAGCCTTGCAGCGCTTACAGATGAAATGCTATCGAAATTTATTGAAAAGCCGCCATTTTCTATAGAGATAACCCTGAATGCGGCTACAGAAGAGACCTATGAAAAGATATCTCAGGTTGAGGGTTTGTTTGATAAAGTCATTGGAAATATAAAAAAGCTCTTAGAGGCTAACCTTCCATTAAAGATAAAAACGATGCTTACTAAAAATAATATTCATGAAAAAGAAGAATTGAATAAGCTGATAGAGTCATTTGGTTGCGAATTCAGACCGAGCACAGAGCTTTACGCAAGGCTCAATGGAGATACTACGCCGTGCCAGCATAGACTTCCAGTTGATGAATTAGTTAGAATGCCAGAGCAGGAACCAGAGGTCAGAAGTCAGAGGCCAGAAGACAGAAGGCAGATAACAGAGAATAGAGAACAGATAAATCCAACAAACGCAACCTGCTCAAATAACTCAAATAACAGGCTATTTCGTTGTGCCACAGGCAACTGGCCGTGGCATATAGACCCTGATGGAAAATTAAACATTTGCTCTTGCGCTAGAGAACCTTCTTATGACATATTAGACGGTGATTTAATTGAAGGGGTAAGGATATTATCTCATTATGTTAAGTCAAAAAGGTTCAAAACAGATTCAAAATGTAAGAGCTGTGAATTGTGGGCTCTCTGTCGTACCTGCCCGGGTAAGGCAAAACTTGAGATAGGCGATGAGGAGGCGCCAATACCATATTATTGCGAGTTGGCGAAGTTAGTTCATAGAAAACAGAACTGAAGAAGTTGTCAGATGAGCATAGATATGGGGAACAATACTTAATTATTCTATAATTACACCATGGTGAGAATAGCCTGTATTATCATACCAAATATTCCCCGACATATTATTCAACGCGGTAAGCGTTTCCAGAATGTCTTTCTTAGCAATGAAGATAAAGAATTCTATACTAATTTCCTACATAAGTACGTCACAAAAGCGGGAATAGTTTTTGGGCATATTGCCTGATGGATGACCATGTGCATTTGATAGTGGTTATCAAAAGAGAAGACAGTTTGGCAAAAGTATGGAAGGGGCACATAGAAACTACACTCGCATGATTAACTTCCGAGAAGGGGGAAAAGGGTATCTTTGGCAATGAAGATTTAGCTCATACCCCTCTTGGTTGAAAGGTGTCTTTATGCAGCTGTGCGTTACGTAGAACGTAATCCTGTGAGGGCAGGATTAGTGAAAAAGGCCGAAGATTATCCTTACTCAAGCGTCAAGGCACATGTAATCTAATCGAGTCTTTTATGACCTGTTTGCTGTTCAACGCCAAGACTCAAAATCACCCACCAAATAAGGGCAACCTCGGGCAGGAAAAAGCTGAAGTCAACAAGGTTATGGATGAGAAATACAGCGTTTGCCGTAATTAAGCCGGTTATTAATTTCTTATTTTCAGAGATTTTGATATTCTTGACTGCGGATTTAAACACGCTAATGATTAACCAAAAGAATGATATAATCCCCAATGCTCCCATCTCTGCCCAGATTTGTAAATAGGAATTGTGGGCGAAGCGGGACTGGGTAAGATTAAAATTCCCCAAGCCTATTCCGGTTAAAGGCGCTGATTTAATTATGGTTAAGGTATCCTTCCAGTAACCCATTCTTTGAGCTAAAGAAAATGCGGGCCGCAGGTGTTCTTTGATTGTTGTTTGCCGTGAAAGAAAAATCAGGCCGATTATAATTAAGGGAACCGTTATCAGCAGCAGTCCCTTTTTGCTCAACATTCTCTGTTTTAGTATACAACCTTTATCCTGCGTCTTTGTAAAAACGGGGGATTTATTCAACAAGCTAAGCAGATAAAAATATATTACTAAGCTGAAGAATAGACTTAAAAAGGCGCCTAAGGATTTGGTAAGAAGGAGAGCAAATGATACCGGGATAATAATAAAGAAAAACGGATTAGCAAAGAGTTTCTTTTTTCTGTCCTGGATTGCTAAAATCAGAGGAATAATCATTGCCAGATATATTCCTAAGATATTAGGGGTGATAAAGGGAAAATATACCCTTTGGCATTGGATGTAATCCAAGGTAAAGGCAGAGGTGG
>JAUXFU010000069.1 GCA_030622705.1 Candidatus Omnitrophota bacterium
ATCAATCATTCGTTTAACCACCGGATAAAGCCCTGTGTCTATCTCTGATTTATCAATCGGATTCTTATATATCCGCCGGCAGAGCGCTACTGCTTCGGAATATAACGCGCTGTCAGAGGCATTATTCTTTTCTTCTAAATCCATACCTATGGAGAAATTAACCTTATCGGGCGGCTGTAATTCTTGCTCCTTTATTTCTTCCTGTTTCGACTTATAGAATTTTATTCCGGGATCAGGAAGCTTTTTTTCTTTTTTAAATTTCTTAAAGATATCCGATATGCTAAATTTCTCTTTCATTTTCTACATCCTGGTTCGTTGGAGGAGCTGTGAATCCGTCAAAATCCTCGCTTACCCGCATAATCACATCTCTGTTAATCCTGCTTGCCCCACTGCCAAAACCAGCCAATAAAGCCAAATCACAAAGATTATTAATCTGCCGCGGTATACCAAAAGCATTAAGGTAAACTTCTTTATAGGCCTCGTCTTCAAATATTTCTTGTTTTGCCTCAGCAACCTTTAAACGGTGTTGAATATACTGTTTTGTTTCTTCTTCGTTTAATGCCCGCAGGTGAAATTTCACGGCTATCCTTTGTCTAAACTGAGGTAAATCAATGATTTTTTTCATTAGTTCTGGCTGACCAAGAAGAATTATTGTCAAAAGAAACAAATTATTTAACTGGAAATTCAAAAGCAGGCGCAGTTCTTCAAAGATGCTACTATCAGTAATTGCCTGTGCCTCATCAATTATAAGGACAGTATGCTTACCTACATCATAATTAGACAATAAGATTTTATGCAAGATATGAAATAAATCAATCTTATTTGAAGAGGTCTCCTTGCCGCCTTGCAATTGATGGACAATCTCTTTAATCAGCTCCAGACTTGATAGGCGGGGATTAAAGATAAAAACCGATTGGCATTGATCTTCTTCTTGAAGTTCCTGCAATAACACGCGGCTTAACAAGGTCTTACCACTACCATATTCTCCGCTTAGAAGGGCGGCTCCCTTGCGCTCACGCACAACATAAAGTAATCGCGAAAATGCTTCTTGATGCTGCTGGGAATAATAGATAAACCGCGGATCAGGCGTGTTCTCAAAAGGTTTCTCTTTTAATCCCCAATACGCTTTGTACACTACCGCCTCCTTAATCCTGTGAGGGGAGGATTACTTTCTTACTTACGCTCATAAAAGAATAATCCTGAGCTTTCTTACCGTCAATATGGTGACTTAAAATACCCTGCATCTTCTCCATATTCACATCAATCTCACCCCGCCAAAAGGCAATACCGGTTTTCCTTGACGTCTGCATTGTCTCCCAGATAACCCTGCCGTTTTTCTGAACAGTCAAAGTATAATTTGTAGAAGAAAAGCCGCGCTGAAGAAAATTAGCAGAAACAATCTGGTTATTCTTAAAGGTTATAATGTCAGTTTGCTTTCTCTTTTTTACATCCAATAAAACCAATTCAACTTCCCATTCAGTATTGTTTAACTGTCTGCGTTTTTCTTTTACTAAAGCACGCTTGATTTCGATTGACGCCGGCAATCTTTGAATCTCTTTTTCTGGTTGCTTTTTTTGCTCAACGGGTTTCTCTATTTCCGTAACTCTAGGCACCATCTCTTTAACTTCAACCTCCGGCGGTCCTTCTATCTTAACTTCACTTGGTTGTTCTGCATTTTTCTTATTCCACCCCCAAAAAGCCGATGCCTGCGGACCGCAAACAACTAAGAAACTCAAAATTAGAGCTATCAGAACTATTCCTTTCATTTTTTCCTTCCTCCTCCTTAGCATCCTCGAATATTTAACCACGCAATCCTCCTGGCAATACCCTATTGCATTGGTTTCTTTCCCTCCCATGTTTGCCAGGTAAGAATATATTTTTTCACCCAATCTACATCCTTATCATTGCTTTTGGCTAATCTTAAGAAATGGCGAAAACACTCAATTGCCTTTGGCCGGTTAACCAAATACTCAGCGTAAATATAGCCTAAATTATAATGCACGTAGGGATCATCGGGATTGAGTTCAATCGCCTTTTCAAATTCAGCAACTGCCCGTGAATATTGTTTATTCTCAGTGTAAAAAACTCCCAGGTTATAATGCATCAATGCTGTCTGCTTAATTAGAACCTTATTCTCGCGTGCCAGTTCCACAAATCTCTTAGGGATGCGGCCAACTTCCTTTTCTAATCTGCGGTTCTTGTTCAATGCCTGCTTATATTTTTTCTTAAAATCATTTAACTGGCGGCGGTAAATCTCGGCTTCGGCTTCAGCATCAAGCTTCTTTTCCTCTAAAGGCTTAATCTTTTCCTCTAATTTTTTATCTAATTTCTTAAAATCCTTAAGTAGTTTAGTATTTTCTTTTTTTAGTCTGGTGATCTCCTTTCTTGTCTCCGGTAATATTCTATATTCAATTTTTAATTTATCAAGGGAATTCTTAACACTATCTCTTTCTTTAAGTAAGGGGATTCGTGCCTCTTCTAAATCTTCAACTTTCTCCTGAAGTATCTGAACTTGAGAAATCTTTTCCTGAATCTGCCGGACTAACTTCTCATTCTCAGCTTGAAGCTCTTTAATAGTCATTTCTAACTTCAAACATTTGTCTTTATAGCGCAATAAATTCCTTGCCTGGGAAAGAAGATTATCACGATCAATCAAGAGTGTTTCATATTGCTTTTTGAGTTTTTCGTAATCGTTACCCTCTGCGTAAACATTCGGGGAGCTGATAAAAATGAAAAATAGGAATAAAATTATGAAAGGCTTTATAACCACGGAAATCACAGAGTTTAAAACTGAAAAATACAAAAAAATACATAATTTTTTTTCTTTCATAGATAAATTCTTGCTTTGTGTACTCATTTTTTCTTTGTGTTCTCTGTGGTTTTACTTTCCTAATTAAAAATTCTTTACCGGCTTCAATTGCGGCAAGGGTTCTACCTACTCTAAGGAAGGATACTTCTGATAACCCTTTACTTCAACCTGTGGCATCTGTGTGTCTGTAGTAAAAGCTTGATAATCCTGATATTCCTTATCTGAACGACGGCTAAAGTCTCGCGTATACCCGGTAGTCAATTCATCCCCCTTTATAATATAGGGAGTAAGCATAATGAGCAATTCAGTGCGTATAGTTTTCGTTGTGCTTGATTTAAAAAACTCAGAGATTAAAGGCAGCTCACTCACAAAGGGGATTCCTTGAGAACTCGTTATTTTTTTCTCCTGGCTTAAACCGCCAATGAGAATACTTGTGCCGTCTTTTACCATAGCAACGGTCTCAACAGATATAATCTCGACAATCGGTATCTTATTCCCCTGCGAAGTTTCCAGATAATTGATTACACTGGTAATCTCCGGCTTTATATTTATTGTTATAAATCCTTCCTCATTTATGGTTGGCGTTATAAACAGCCTTGTGCCGACCTCTAAATCCTTGATTTCCTCCGAGACCGTTTGCGTAGACTCTCCTTGTGTAGTGGTAGTTATAACATACTTTTGTAGTTGGCCCACGTGGATTTTTGCTTCTTGATTATTGATTACTGCCAGTTTGGGATTAGAGAGAATTTTTGTTTCGCCTAAGGTCTGCAGATACCTAATAATCAGATCAAAATCATGTTTTCCAATTATTCCTAAATGCAGCTCCTCCATAGCAATACTCTGTTTCCCTGCAGAATAACCGGCATCTGATACCGTGCCGGTAAACGGATAGGAACCAACATAACCTACATCCTCCTGAACCTGCTTTCTTGAACGCCAGGAATCAGTACTATGTTGAACTGCACTAAAAGGATAAGAACCAAGATAAGTTAAACCATGTCTCTTACCTATATCAAATAACCCCTCCCATTCCACGCCGCTGCTTAAATCATCGGACAGTTTAACTTGAATAATCTTTGCGTCAATAAGAATTTGTTTGGTCTTTTGGTCTAATCCGCGAATCAATTGTTCAATATCCTTCATCCGCTCCGGCAACGTATTCACAATCACTTGATTAGTGCGCTCATCTGCCTTAATTGAACCAACCTTCTTAACATCCAACTGCTGCCTGAGCTGTTTTTCAATATCCTCAGCCCGGGCATATTTTAGATTAAATATGCGAATAATACCCTTTTTTTCTATTGTATCCAGGGCTCCAGCCATCTCTCTAATTTTTTCCGGCGTATCTATCACCAATAATGTGCCGGAATCCGCATCTACTAAAACCTTGCCAATATCACTTTTAAGTGTATCCAGAAGATTAAATGCCTGTTCAGGAATTGCATATTTAAGACGAAAAACACGCACCTGGCGCCTATCAGAAGAATTCTTACCATAACGAGCCTTATATTCCTTTTCGGTCATCACATTATAAATCTCTCCCTGTTTTTCGTAAGCAAGATTATTACTGCGCAGCATAATGTTAAACACATCCTTAACCGGAACATTCTCCACCATCAGAGTAATGCGGCCGGAAACTCCTTTGGTAGGGATAATGTTTAAACCTGCTTTTGTGGTAAGAAATTTTAAGGCATCAATTACTTCAATATTGCGCAAATCCAAGGAAATATACTCAGCATCTTCGGCACTTGCTGGAATTATCGCCCAGGTAAGTAAAAATATTACTAAAAAAGAAAAAGAAGTTAGTTTTATAAGTCCATTTGTCATGCTAAATTCCAATATCCAAACCACAAATTATCCCATCTCGCTACTTGTTACTCTCTACTCGCTACTTTATTTTTATATCCCTACTAACTTCTTGCGGATAAGCCTTAAGGAATAGCCTTCTTGAAACAATGTAAATATCTGCTTGAGACGTTTATGCACCTGTTGACGGTTAAACAATCGCATATTCCCTTTTTTAAACACTATCGTGAATAAACCGGAATCGGTATATCGATTTACCTTTTGATAAGAAAGCTGGTATTTCTTTATTATTTCTTTTGCCGAAATGAATTTATTCATTCAAATCACCCTCAAAAGTCTCCCAGGTAAGGATGCATCTTCTTGCCCGGTCGGCATCCGCATCATTAGGAACCAGCGTTAAGTATCTTTTAAAATAGGTAATTGCCTTTTTTCGATTATCTATATATTCTCCATAAATAACCCCTAAATTATAATTAGCTTCTGGGTCATTCGGCTTAACCTCTAAGACTTTCTCAAACTCAAGAACCGCTTTTTTGTAATCCCGGTTCTGCGTATAAAAAACACCTAAATTATAATGAAGAACTGCATTTTCATCAGGGAACTTCGCGTATTTGGTTTTAAGCAATCTATTTTTATTTTGGAGCTCTTTATGTTTTTTCTCTAATTGCTTATAATTCTGGCTAATTTCCGCAATTTCCTGTTTAAGCAACAAATCCTGTTTCTCCAGCTGTTCTTTAACCTTTACTTTTTGCTGATAATCCTTAACCTGCTGACTATATCCCTGTATTTGTTCTAATAAAGCGTGTTTGTCCGATTCTATCCCATTCATCGCATCTCTG
>JAUXFU010000060.1 GCA_030622705.1 Candidatus Omnitrophota bacterium
CTGGCTGCCTGCTCCTGGTTTTGGTTTTTGACCAGTTAAAATTAATATTGGTATCAGTAGGTAAAGATAGGCTTGAGCCTATAGATATAGACTTATTTCTATTAGTCGGCTGAGATTCTAACCCATCCACATTATCCTGTGAGTTTTTATAGCCTAGGTTAAATGAAAGAAATTTTGTTAATCCGTATCTACTATATATGTCCCATGCTTCATAATCTTGATAATAAATAGGGTTACTCAATGATGCATAATTACTCCCCACAAACTCATATCCATAGCTTAGGAATAAATTCCTCTTATCCATCTCTGCTTTAATCCGCCAATTATTATCCTGAACTAGGTTATCTTTCGCGTCGTCCGGGTAGTAATTACAAAAGGCGTATTGGGCTGATAAATCCACATCAAAAGGCATACGTAAAATAGTATCCCCCATAGCTACAAGGTTTCTTCTTGGAAAAGAGGTTATCCCTACCTTATCCTGGGCTTCAGCCTCGGCATCCATACCTAATAGTTTAAACTTAAAGTCTGCTGCGCTTGAAACATATTCCTGCTCAACTCCCAGGATGTTACCGAGATAACTTACCTGACCGCCACCCGAAGGCTCCATTACCGTAACATCCCTTTTCCCTGCATATATTTTAGTCTTAAACGGTTTATAGAATTTAGTTATCTCAACACCCTCGTAACCCTCTGATTGTGACCTTAGAGGAGACAAACCCACGGAAAGATCTAACAACTTCAAGTATGTATTTTTCCTATTAATACAGATATACTTACCATCCTCAACCATAGATTTATTATCCTTATCCTCCCATTTAAACTTAGAATTAAATCTATAATCATAAATATTTCCGGATATGGCCAAATCTTTAGACTTGGAGCCATGGCTGATCTCATTATTATATAAGTACGACCCAGAAGTGTAGACATTAACATTTATATCCGGCTGAAGCTCCTGTGGTATAGGCAATAATCTTCCAAAGGCCTTCGGCCGCTTTTTAACAGGCGGCTTTTCAACCTTTTCTTGTTCAGGTTGTGGCGGCTTGGGCTGAGTAAAGGTTACAAAATCTCCTGGTGTTGGCTTACCGGCCATGGTTATTGTCTTGCTTCCTGGTTCCCAACCTATATCCATAGCCAGAAGATCTCCCAGATCTTCCAGGTTAACCATCACATTATCTTCGTATTTTAATACGGGATACTCGAGGCTAAGGAATGTAGCCGTCTTTAAAAAAACCTCTTTTTTGCCTATCTCCAACCTCAGCGGTAAATCGCCCCGGATTATATTAAAACTATTCTCTCCCAAAGAAAACATTACCATTTCCAGGTTTCTGGCAATCTCATCCAGCGAGACCCAAATGTCAGATTCCTTAATTAAAACCGGGCTTAACGGACTCATCCGGCCATCTATAGATATTTGGACCCCATTAAAAAGACTGGATTCCTCTAACTCCTTAGAGGTAGTTATTCCGCCTGGCCTTGATTTTTTAATCCAGCGGATTGCTGTCTTTTTTTCAGGCCCTATCTGTATTTTTTCTGTTGGGGTTATAACCGGCAGGGGAGGCAAAATCATCCCATCCCCTCCAAAAGGAGTCTCTTTGTATACTCTAGATTCCCTTATTCTCTCCTTAACCGACAACCTATCTCTAGGCAAAACTATTGTCCCTTCTCTTACCATAGCAGATAACTCCTGTTGCCTTTCAGAGGTATCTTCATAAATATCCTCTATTTCCGCTTCCTCTGCTATCAGTACTTCTCTGTCTAATTTCTCTAAGGGAATAAATCTGCTTAACTCCCTCTCTACCGGCTCCTCTATCATAATTAGCTTCTCTGTTCCTGCCTGCTGCGCCTTGATCTGTTCTATTAATCTAAGCGCCTCTTTATTCTCTGGCTGAATCAATAATATCTTCCCTGCCTCGCATAGTGCCTGTTTAAAGTCGCCAGCTGTATAATAATCTGAGGCTACCTCGTACAAAAAATCAGCAGCCAGACTACCCGAATAGGCAAAAGATATTCCTGTCTGCAAAAATACCAAATCCGCGATTATTACTACCATTATCAGCCTTCTTAACATCTTTTTAAAACCCTTTCTAAAAACAGAAATAAAAAAGGGGTACACCCCCTTTTTTTAAGTATTTTATATTCTATCTACCTATCCAAATTTACATCAAACGACGTCTGTCCCCCTAACAGATTATCTCCTCCATAATCTACCAGAGTGCGGACTGTATACCGGCCTTCTGATAAAGGCTCGTTTAAACTTACCGTAAAATTCCGGGTGGTTCCCGGAAGAATACCTCCTTTTGAAGGATTTAAATCTAATGTTGCCTGTTCTGTTTTCTGACTATCTAATATCTGGATTGTTCCTTTTGGACGGATAAGCAGATTTCCTAAATTCTTTATGCTACAAGTCAGCTCAAGGATAGAAACATCTTCTTTTTCTGTTGTAGCTACAGTCAACCCGGTAAGTTTCGCTTTATATTCAGCAGTCCCTGCCACATCAACTAAGACTATTGTTCCTATCCTTACCGCGACAGCGGCTGTGGTTAAGTCTTCTTGCTGCTCAGGCGTGCTTAATACCTCAAAGAATATCACAGCATAATACCCGCCCCTTGCTTCAGGAGGAACCCTTGCCTGGAATTTAACCACCTGTTCCCTGTTAGGACGTAAATCAAATTCATCAGGTATTAACTTAATCCATTCTGCGCAGGACCACGGCGTTGTCCCCGGCGGAAGAAAATCATTGCTTCCGTCAGGCAAATATACCAAATCTTGAACATAGACCTTGATATGAATCGCTTCTTCAGGATGGGTGTTGCTAACCGTAATATAGCTATTCTTCTTTTCCCCGCGATTAATCGTAAGCTCTACCCTGGGCGTATCAACGTTAAACTGAAAGGCAAAGGCACAACCAGACAGAATAAAGAAGCATAAAATACAACACTCCCCGATTTTTATTAATCTTTTCATTGCCTCCCCTTAAAAAACCCTAAAGCATCTCGGTCATCGTATAACGCACTACAGTACGGTAATTCCCCGGCAACTGATTTCCGGGTATAGAAAGCCGGTACTCAAACCTAATCTCAGTCTCCTCCCCCTTGCTGTCATTAGGCCCGCTGGTATAAACAAGCTCAGGCGTATCAGAAAAGGCTCTGAAGATATCCTGGCTATAGATTATCCCGTCTCCGCCTATGACCTCGCTAACCCTCCATTTAAAATTCTCATAAGCTATAACATTGCCCCCTGAGCTAAGAGGCCCGTTTAGGCGGATTTTAAGATACCATCTATTATCTTCATCTGAGTTACAGGTAATAGCGTTATGATAGCTTCCCTTTTCCCGAAGCTCCTTGACCTCAGAAATTCCCATAAAGCCGAAATCAACGATATTATTATCTGCCCTTAACTCAAATACAGCATAAGCAGGATTTATCGCAGCTATAAAAAATAGCGCCGTAATTAAAACTCTTGATATTAATCTCATTTTTAAGGAGACTCAGTTATTGTATAATAAATGGTGGCTTGATAATACCCGGCAATGGCATCCCCCGGGGTATCCAATGCGTATTTAAGCCGTATCTTGACCTCATTACCCTGAGAATCCTGCGGGCCGCTGGTATAAACCAAAGTCGACTGTTGCTGAAAGCTATTCCAGCCGTCCTGTTTAATCCCCTGCCCGTCTGTTGAGTGCACTTGCCACTTAAGACTCTGCCTGGGAATAATTCTTCCCCTTGCCCCCTGAAGATCATGGGGAAGAGACATCTTTAAATACCAGGTTTTCCCATTATTGGATAATGCTGTAACCTGGTTATAATAACGCCCCGGATAAAACTCTATCCTTTCACCCGGTTTAATCAGGCCAAAATCAATCCTATTCTTATCTACAGACAGCCTGAATGTAGAACCGACTACAACCGCAGCAATAACATCTTCAAACCTCTCCTCGAGAGCATAAACAGGACAACAGACAAAAAAAACTATTAATAGCGTAACAAATAATCTTTTAACCATTGGTTCAAAATAATGATTTTTCTCGCCAAATATCACGTAAATTTAAGGGCCTCCACCGAAACAACAATAAGGAGGCCCCTAAATTAACCCTTACCCTCTATTTTACAGGGTGGTAGTCATTGTGTAAAAAATAGTAAGATCATGTGTAACACCTGTTAAAGGGTACCCATTGCAAACTACCGTACCATCATCAAGTTCAAATTGCCCACTGGGAATAATGGCATAGGTAAAAGTCAGCAATGTTCCCCAGGGAGGTGTATTTTTATGATTAGAATCAGTCTTATATATTATCTCTCCCGCCTTCCATAGGGGATGCCATCCTTCATTCTTCTGCCCTCCACCGAGAGATTCACCAGTATTTCTGTAGGTTGCTATCTTGGTAGGATCAGACAAATATACAACAAAGTTATTACTAGCTACAGTAGTGGAAACCATATGTATCTTCAAACCCCAGTCCTCATCCGTATTTGAGAAACAAAGTACCCCTACATCTGACGGAGCATCTACACCCGGCACCACCGGCGGCTTAAGCGCAGAATAAACCATTGCTTCTTGGCTCAGTGGGTCAATTGCAGGAAAGGTAACCTGTCCATCTGGATACAAAATGCCTGCGTCTGCTTGATCAGGGTATGGCCCGACACGCGGATAGAATTCTATTGCGAAAATAGGGTTTACTGTTGCTGCAACAACACTTGTCTCGATATCTTCTGACGCAAATACAGGACCACTCATTAATACTCCAACTAACAACATAACTAATCCTGTTATTACCAATCTCTTCATCTTACTCACCCCCCCTTTCTTAACTAATTACTCCAACCTCACGTTATCAATATAAATAGGGCCGCTGTAAACCGGGCGCATATTTGACTCAATCATTACCCCTAATTTCCTCACATCAGCGCGGAATTCTTCAGTAACCTGAATTCTGCGCCAGTCAGTGTTTTCCTCCGGAATAAGGCTGGCGCTGATTGTTGTCCATTCCCCGGGAATCAATTTCTTCAAACGGCTCATCTCAACCCATTTCCAGTCATCCCCAACAGTAAGAATCAACTTTGTCCTTAAACCAAGAGGCGCATTCTCCGGAATAAATATATCTACGGATATGGTTTTATAGGCGGTCCAGTCAAAATACTCCTGTACCTCACAATAGGCGCCTGTCCATTTTTTCCCGGGGAATTCCGCCATCAACTCCAGGGAAGACTTACCCTCCTTGGCATATTTGGTTGATACAGCAAAGCTTTCTCCTACGTAGTCCGCCTTTTCAAAGCACCAATCAGGAATTTCCCAACTGGGGACCTTTTTCTCAAAACCGAAGATCACCTTTTCTTCACAAGAACCAAGACCTACCCCAAGAAACAATATGCCTAAAACCATTATCCCTATTGTTAGTTTTTGCTTCATATGCCCTCCCTGATTACCAACCCTATTATTAAAATAAAAGCCACGGCTTTTTCGGATCCGTGGCTTTATCCAAATATACTTTAAATTTTCTTTTTTATCCATTATAAGGATAACATCCTTTGTCTTAATCTTCAAACTCAAAAACTACCTTTTGTCTCAGTTAACACATTTTAACCTCTTAGTTCTTAAGAGATTACAAATTCCTGAAAGCGCTTACAATCTAACTCAAGAGAAATCTGCCCGAAGGGCAGATTTCTCTTGATCCTGAGGCTAAAAGGCCAAAGGATCTTATTTAATTCTATCTTTCAACAATCCGAATTTCCTCTTTCTGAATTATCCTAATGTTTCGTATAAGCTCTTTTAAAAACATTTTATTAATTGTTTCTCTCTTATCTCTATCTCATTTGATATAGTATAATATATTATTTATACTTCTGCAAACGCTAAAACTAACTTTTGTTTCGGTTAACAAATCACCTATCTCTTAATATACCTTTCCATATCCCTGGCTGTCTTA
>JAUXFU010000178.1 GCA_030622705.1 Candidatus Omnitrophota bacterium
AGCTCATTAAAGGAAGGGGATATGGCGAAATTGAGTATTAGTGATCTTAAGTTAAATGGCAAGCGCGTTTTGGTACGGGTGGATTTTAACGTGCCCCAGGATGTGCAGTTGAATATTACCGATGATGCGAGGATTCGCGCGAGTCTTGAGACAATAAAGTATATCTTAAGTAAAGGCGCTGATAAGATAATCCTGATGAGTCATCTTGGACGGCCAAAAGGCAAAGTAGATGAAAAATACCGCCTTGATTCCGTAGCCGGGAGGCTGGAGGAATTATTAGGCGAGCCGGTTAAAAAGTTGGACGATTGTATCGGTGATGAGGTTAAGGAGGCAATTCAGGCTGCGAAAGAGAGGGTGATTCTTCTTGAAAATCTAAGATTTTATCCACAGGAGAAAAATAATGAACCGGAGTTTGCCGGTAAACTTGCGGGTCTGGGGGAAATTTTCATCAATGACGCGTTTGGTACGGCACATCGGGCACATGCCTCAACCGAAGGAATAACGCATTTTTTAAAATCAGCAGCAGGGTTTCTTTTAGAGAAAGAGATTCAATATCTGGGAGGCGTTCTGGCTAACCCCGAGCATCCTTTTGTGGTTATTCTGGGCGGAGCTAAGGTTTCTGATAAAATTGGCGTGATTGAAAATCTTCTGCCGCGCTGTGATTGTGTGTTAATCGCAGGAGGGATGGCTTATACCTTCCTTTTAGCTAATGGTATAGCAATTGGCAATTCCAAGCTGGAAAGGGATAAGCTTAATTTAGCAAAGGAATTATTAGATAAGGCAACTCAAATAGGTAAAGAGATTGTTTTGCCTGTGGATAATTTAGTTGTTGATAACATAACAGCTAATGCGCCGGCAGTTCTTGTCGGCAGGCAGATTCCCGAGGGAAAGATTGCTGTGGATATTGGGCCGGAAACAGTCAGATTATTTAAACAGAAGTTAAAACAGGCAAAGACAGTGGTATGGAATGGGCCTCTGGGTATTTTTGAAACAGATGCTTATGCCTTGGGCACAAAGCAGATTGCGCAATTCTTAAGCTCTCTGGACGCTACGACGATTATCGGCGGCGGAGATACCGCGGCTGCGGTTGCCAAGTTTAATTTAGAGGATAAAATGGCGCATATTTCTACAGGGGGTGGAGCATCGCTTGAGTTTCTTGAAGGGAAACCCTTACCTGGTATAGCGGCATTAACGCAGAGGTAATAATGCGGCGTTTAATAATTGCGGGAAACTGGAAGCTGCACAAAAATATTTCCGAGGCCATTGAATTATCCAATGGCTTGAAAAGGCAGCTATACGGTATAGATAATTTGGATATTGTGATTTGTCCTGTGTTTACCGGGCTTTATTCTGTTGCTGAGGTTATTACCGGCTCCAATATTCATTTGGGCGCGCAGGATGTTTATTGGCAACTCCAGGGTGCTTTTACCGGAGAGGTCTCTGCGCTGATGTTAAGGGATGCGGGATGTGAATATGTTATTATCGGTCATTCGGAAAGAAGGCAGTATTTTTCTGAAACCAATGAGACAGTGAATAAAAAGCTCAAGGCAGCGGTAAAACAGGGATTAATTCCTATTGTTTGCGTAGGAGAAACACTTAGTCAGCGGGAAGAGAATAAAACCTTAGATGTTATCAAGAAGCAGATTCAGCAGTGCTTTGAGGGTGTGATCCTTGAGCAGGCTGACAGATTAGTGGTTGCCTATGAACCAATCTGGGCAATTGGCACAGGCAGAAATGCTACTGCCGCCCAGGCACAACAGGTGCATGGTTATATTCGCAGTTTACTGGCTGAGATATATAATGATGCGTTAGCCGCAGGCATACGTATTCAATACGGGGGTAGCGTTAAGCCGGAAAATATAAAGGAGCTTATTCAGCAGCCGGATATAGACGGGGCATTGGTAGGGGGAGCAAGTTTAAGTATTGATTCTTTCAGCCGGATTGTTAAGGTTTGTGCTGAGGTAAAGAAGTAAAAGAAATGCCTGCGGATTCGTTTCTGTAGGTATGCGTAAATTGTGTAACCTAAACAAAATTAACATGTTCACAGGTAAGACCTCCAAAAATTAGATTATGTATGTATTTTTATTAGTTGTTCATATTTTAGCTGCTGTATTATTGGTGGTTGCAATTCTTGTTCAGCGCGGCCGCGGCGGCGGATTGCTTGAATCATTCGCCGGTGTAGAATCGATGTTTGGTACAAAAACCAGCGAGTTTCTTACCCGAATCACGGCAGCATTCGCGGTCATCTTTTTGTGTACCTCAGTTTCGCTGGCACTTCTTGCCGCGCGCCGGGGTCGTTCCCTGATTGATGAAAAAGCGATTTCTTTGCCGCAGCAGGCAGCAGAAAAGGCAGCGGAAGATGGCCTGCCGGCTAAAGAAGATGGGTTGCCGGTTGTGCCTGAGCCGCCGCCAATACAGGAAGAGACAACTCAACAAGAGAGCATACCGGATTAATTTTACG
>JAUXFU010000065.1 GCA_030622705.1 Candidatus Omnitrophota bacterium
ATTGAAGTGCATAGCCATCCGGAAGAGGCATTATCTGACGGAGCACAGTCGCTTCTGCCGGAGAATTTTGCGCAGCTGATGCGCGAATTAACAACAATAACTAAAGCGGTAAACAGGCAGATATAAGTGAGGCTACGACTTATAGAGCGACTGATTCGAGTCGTATAGCCGAACTTACCCAGCACTAATTTCGAGCTTTGAACTCAAAATTAGTGCTGGGTTAAATTCGCACTTATAACTTACTTCGCACTTTGTGCTGTGTAAGTTATGTGCTCATTTAATATGAGATTATTCAATAAGGTAGCGATTGTTGGCGTAGGATTGATTGGCGGCTCACTCGGATTATGTATAAAGAAGAAACGGCTCACGAAGCAGGTTATCGGAATAAGCAGACACAGAAAAACAATCAATCTGGCAAAGAAACAAGGAGCTATCGACTCCGGATATTTGAATATTTCAGCAGTTAGCGAAGCTGATTTGGTAATTTTATCCCTACCGGTAAATTCAATAACCCGGATAGGGCTTAAGATCAAATCTCTGGTTAAGCCGGATGCCTTAATAATCGACACAGGCAGCACTAAGAGAAAAATAGTCAAGACGCTGCAGAATATTCTGCCTAATTTCGTTGGCACTCATCCTTTATCCGGCTCGGAGAAACAGGGGGTAATTAATGCTAAGGCTGACTTATTTTGTGGTTCCCTGTGTATATTAACTCCTACCCCAAAAACCTCAAAATCCGCCTTGAGCGCAATTGAAGGATTCTGGGATAAACTGGGAGCGCGCGTTGTTTATCTAAACCCCGAAAGGCACGATAATTTTGTTTCTTACATTAGCCATCTGCCCCATATTGTCGCCTTTTCGCTTATGCAATCAGTTCCGCGGGAAAGCTTTTACCTTGCTTCAAGCGGATTAAAAGATACAACGCGTATTGCCGGGTCTTCTGATATTATCTGGAGAGATATTTTTCTTGAGAACTCTGATAATGTTTTAAAGGCAATAAAAAGATTCTCGGATTGTTTATCCGCGATTAAATCGGCGATTGAACATAAGGATAGCGGACGTCTTGATAAGATTTTAAAACAGGCAAGATTAAAGCGTCAGGACTTAAGCGCTTAAAAGATGATTATCGCGATTGATGGACCTGCCGGAGCCGGTAAGAGTACGGTTGCCCGTTACCTGGCAAATGAATTAGGATTTGTCTATCTGGATACCGGAGCAATATATCGCGCGCTTACCCTTAAGGCATTGAATAATAATATGGATTTTCAGGATGAACCCGGCCTGGCTCAAATGAGCAAAAATACAAAACTAGATATCAGTAACAACAAAGACGGCACAATCAGAATCCTTATGGACGGTGAAGATGTATCCGAGGAAATCCGTTTACCCATAGTTAACCAGCATGTTTCACGCGTTGCCAGGATTAAACAAGTACGCGAGGCGATATTAAAATTACAGCAACATACAGGGTCGATGAACAATTCGGTTGTTGATGGACGGGATATCGCTACAGTGGTTTTCCCCAACGCGAATAAAAAGTTTTATCTTGACGCGGAATTCAACGTTCGCGTATCAAGAAGGCATAAAGAACTGCTTTTGACAGGTAAAGAAATAAGCCTGGAAGAAGTCGGCTTAGATCTTAAAAACCGCGATCACATAGATTCGACACGCAGTTGCGCTCCCTTAAAAAGAGCAGAGGATGCCATTTATATCGATACAACCAAAATGACCATCAGAGAAGTCATAGATAAATTACTAAAAGAGATTACTGAACAAGAAAATCGCCTTCGCCGATAAGGCCCTTCCTTTAATAGGAATCAGGAAGGCCTATCCCTGTGGATAACCTTTTAGCGATTTTCAGTCCTTTAGGAAAATATATACCACAACACAAACCTTTACAATTATGGATAAAGCATTAATACGTAACTTTTGCATAATTGCTCATATTGACCACGGTAAATCTACGCTTGCTGACCGAATTCTGGAGATAACAGGAGCAATTAACCAAAGGAATACACAAACACAGCTGTTGGATGATATGGAATTAGAAAGAGAAAGAGGTATTACAATTAAAGCGTCAGTGGTAACCGTTAATTACGAAACAGAAGACAAAAAAAATTATGTACTGAATCTTATCGATACCCCAGGCCACGTAGACTTCGCCTACGAGGTTTCTAAATCTCTGACTGCCTGCGAGGGCGCGATTTTAGTCGTTGATGCCGCCCAGGGGGTGGAAGCGCAAACCGTAGCGAATTTCTATTTAGCAAAGAAAAAAAAGCTTAAGGTCATACCGGTTATCAATAAGATTGATTTACCTGGCGCCGATGTACCACGAGTTGAACAGCAGCTTGTAAATATGTTTAATTTTAACGCAGAGGAAATTATTTCGTGTTCAGCCAAATTAGGCAATGGAATTAAGGAAATACTCGAAAGGATAGTTTTAAGTGTTTCGCCTCCCGACGGCCGGGACGACAAGCCGCTTTCCTGTTTGATTTTTGATTCCCGCTTCGATATCTTTAAAGGAGTAATAATCTTCGTTCGCATAGTAGAGGGTAAAATTACAACCGGAGATAAGATAAAATTTATGCAGCAGGGAGCCACACATAAAATCGAAGAGTTAGGCATAATAAAAAATTTAAAACCTGTTCGTGTGGATTCGCTTTCCTGCGGAGAAGTCGGATACCTTATGGCAAATATTCGCGCCCCCAAAGACGTAATAATCGGCGATACAATTACTGATCTAAATAATCCGGCCGAACATCCGCTCCCCGGCTACCAGAAAGTAAAGCCTCTGGTCTTTTGCGGTGTATACCCGGTTAATTCCGGAGATTTTCAGCGTTTGCGGGAGGCAATAGAGAAATTAAGGCTATCTGATTCCTCCTTTATTTATGAGCCGGAGAGTTCGCAATCCTTCGGTCATGGTTTTCGCTGCGGCTTCCTTGGCCTGTTACATATGGAAATTGTGCAGGAGCGCCTGGAAAGAGAATACGATTTAAATCTTATTATTACGGTCCCAAATGTGGTTTATCGAATAAGAAAGAAGGATGGACTGATTCTTCAAGTCCATAATCCCAATGAATTACCTTTATCTTCGCAGATCATTCAAGCGCAAGAACCTTATGTTAAGCTTCTGATGATTATCCCGATACAGGATATTGAGGGAGTTTGCGATTTTACCAAAGCCCGCCGGGGCCTATTTGAAAGTAGAGAATATCTTAGCCAGGATAGAGTTAAGTTGAATTTTATGATGCCGCTTTCCGAGTTAATAGTTGATTTTTATGAACGGATAAAATCACAGACACGCGGCTATGGTTCCATCGATTACGAATTCTCAGAGTATCAAAATACGCAGTTGGTAAAATTGGAGATTGCATTAAATGATATAAATTGTGACGCATTTTCCTGTTTAATTCATAAGGATAAGGCTTATACAAAAGCACAGGCGCTGGTAAGCAAGTTGTCCGGCTTAATCCCCCGGCAGCTATTTGAGGTGCGTATTCAGGGAAAAATAGAAAATCGCGTTATTGCTTCGGGAAGAGTACGGTCGGTCGGAAAAAACGTTACTGCTAAATGTTACGGTGGTGATATTACTCGTAAACGCAAGCTTTGGGAAATTCAAAAAAAGGGTAAAAAACGTCTTAAGAGATTTGGTAGGGTTGAAATTCCTCAAAAGGCGTTTCTTGAGATATTAAAAATATAAACCGGGAATGCTATACTAAAACAATGGAGGGGCTTATTAAAAACGGTAAAGCTAAACATAAGAAGAAATCGATAGTAAGAGAATGGATTGAATCGATACTCATTGCCTTTATTTTAGCAATGTTCATTCGAACATTTATAGTGCAGGCGTTCAAAATTCCTTCCGGTTCAATGAGGCCGACATTAATTGAGGGAGACAGAATTCTTGTAAATAAATTTCTTTACGGAGCCAGAATCCCATTTATCGGCCTAAGGCTTCCTGAGCTTAAAAAACCACAGCGGGGAGATGTTGTGGTGTTTGTTTATCCTAAAGATACAAGCCGGGACTTTATAAAAAGATTCATTGCCGCCGAAGGAGAAACCATCCAGATAAAACACGGTAAAATATTTCTTGATGACCGGCCGCTGGATAACCCTAAGTTCGCGCGTCATTATTCTAACCGGGGAGATTATGGCGCGGAAGGAAACAAGATTATCGTCCCAGTTGAGAATTTTTATGTTTTAGGAGATAACTCAATGTCTTCTCAAGACAGCCGCTTCTGGGGATTTGTTCCTAACAAATATCTCATTGGTAAGGCATTCTTAATTTACTGGCCATTACATAGGATTAGGATAATCAAGTAATCACAAATGAATATCGCCAATAAAATTTCAACCTTCAGAATTCTTATCGTCCCTTTTTTTGTTGCCTGTTTACTCTATTATTCACCAGAGACGGATTATCTAAGATTTATTGCCCTGGCAATATTCGTATTGGCGGTCCTTTCAGACGCTGTGGATGGTTATATCGCGCGAAAGAAAAAGCAATATTCTCCTGCCGGCCTGATTTTAGACCCCTTAGGAGACAAGATTATGCTGGTTAGTGCCTTTGTTTTATTGTATTTTATTGATACCGGCATAAAGCTTCCTATCTGGGTAACCCTGATTGTGGTTAGCCGCGATATAATTATACTTTTAGGAATAATTGCAATATTTCTTGTTCGCCAGAGATTAGACATGCATCCATCTGTTCTGGGTAAGTTAACTACGGGCTTTCAGATGGCTTCGGTAATCTTTGTGCTAATCAGATGCGAATTCTCTGCTCTGATATGGTCAATTGCCATATTCTTTACTCTAATTTCCGGTATAGATTATACCAGAAAAGGATTTATGATTCTTTATGATTCTAGCGGGAATAATAGGTAGTTATTTAATAGGCTCGATTCCTACTGCTTATATCTTCGGACGCATCGTAAAAGGTATAGATATCCGTAAATTCGGCTCAGGTAATGTCGGAGCAACGAATGCCGTACGGGTTCTTGGCCTGAACTGGGGAATTAGCATTCTTGTTTTGGATATAGCAAAAGGCGTAATCCCGGTCATTACACTGGCAAACCTTTTTTTAAATTACTCTAATCTGGCGCCTGCAACTCTACGAATTTTATTTGGCATTGCCTGTATCTGCGGGCACAATTGGACTTTATTCCTGCGATTTCGGGGAGGTAAAGGCGTAGCAACTACCCTGGGCGCCTTAATTGGATTAGGAATAACAATAACCGAACTAAGACTTGTTCTGATTCTGGTAATTCTGGTTTGGTTAATAGTATTTTTAATTTTCCGCATTGTTTCAGCTGCCTCAATATTAAGCGCTCTTGTTTTACCTTTATTTATATTTATTTTACACCGGGAGAAAGAATTATTGATATTAAGCATTGTGCTTAGCGCCTTGATTATTATGCGTCATAAAAAAAACCTTATTGGCCTGTTTAAGGGGAGGGAACAACCACTAATATGAGCCTTAAATACAGAATTCCTGAAAGCGCTTTCTTTTTAGAAAAAATAAGCCTTGATAGTATGCAGAATTAGGGTTATATTTTATATAGGATGTAAGTTTTTTTTATCTCACTTTATAAAT
>JAUXFU010000120.1 GCA_030622705.1 Candidatus Omnitrophota bacterium
ACTGCCATTGTTAATCTCTGTCTAATAATCACTATCTATTGCCCGCTATAAAGTTACGAAGCGAGCTGTAAAATCTTAACAAAGATATCCTCTGCCAGACTAATATTAGGTAACCCCAGCTTGTTGCGCGCGGAAACCTTCACCCGAACAGTAGTCTTAGTCAACCGCACAAGCTGCACGATTACATAGCTGGAGTTAACCTCCATTTCCAGGTAACCTCTGATTTCATCCTCACTCTTAATTACGCCTCTTATCCCGGCTACGGTTTTTACGGAGTTCCAAAGCGCGTTGTAATCCTTATCCGTCTGACCTTCAATAGTATCTTGGCTTATCGCGTATCCGCCCAATACCCCCACAGCACCACCGACAATAAAAGGCAGACAACCGCAACTAACTGCCATTAATAAAAACATAGGCACGGCAATTAATGCCCTAAATTTTATCATCTTAATTCCTTGCGCTTAAATACCCTGGTAAAGCAAAATACAAGCAATCCTAAAATTATCGACCAGGAAACAATCATAAAAATCCAGCCGCTTATTGACAAATAAAGATGATTACACGGATTTGGTTACACCACAACTATATTATCAAATATCTTCAGCTATTATACCGATAGACAATTAATTTTTCAAGCCCTAATCCAAGAATATTTATCATAAGGAATTTACCTTTTACTCACATCAGCAAAATCATCACACGCCCCAAAGCCGGTAGACCCCGTTAGAGAACTTCATTCTCTAACGGTCTGCGGTGACGGTGGCTTTCTCTAACGGGGTAAACGGGCTGTGATCATTTTTTTTCTTTCTTTACATAGAAATCTACGGTCTTGCTGATAATCTTTTGATGCTGCCCATCTACGGCTAAAAATTCCATGCGGGTATCGTAGATTAAATTCTTAACCACCTCTTTTGCTTCCACCACGCTTCCGATAAGTATTATCGGATTAGGATCCAATGGAAGGCGTATCTGCAAAGCCAGCTTTGTCCCGGGGAGAAACTTGCGGTTGGTAGTAAGCAGCATGCCCCCCATTGCTATATTCTTCGTCTGAGTCATATCAACATTATCCTGCTCCTCCAAAACCCTGTAAGAAACTACAAAATGCCCCTTTGCCCTGGGCGACTTCCTTCTTTCCTGTCCGGCATACATTATTTACCCCTCCTTGTTTAGATTAAACAGGCTGTCACGAAATACGTTTAAGCCTGTGATTAAGGACGGTACTTTTGGGACGTCCTATAGATTAAACTCACAAGCCCCGGTTAATTTCTTAAAATATTCGGGTAATTCTGCCTTTAGGCAAACAGCAAGCCTGGTTACCGGATGCGAAAAATCTAATCCCTGCGCGTGCAAGCATAACCTGTTTGCCTTCATTTTAAAATCACGCCGAAAAACAAATCTATCCTCACCCACAACCGGATGCCCGATTTCTCTAAAATGCAGGCGAATCTGATTCTTACGCCCGGTTAACGGCTGAATCCTTACAATACTGAAATATTTAAGTCTCCGGAGTACCTCAAAGCGGGTAAGCGCCGACTTACCGCCAACAGGACTCCGGATCAGGCCCTTATTTTTGACTAATCTGCCCTGTACAAAAGCAATATAGGTTTTACTCACCTTCCTTTGTTTGAATTCCTGCATCATTTTTTTTTGGACCGACTTACCCTTCGCAAAAATTATCAAGCCGGAGGTTTCCTTATCCAGCCGATGACAGGGATGCAAACGATATCCTATATCCCTATTTTTTAAAACCTCATTTAATATCCCGGCAAGCGTGCGCCTTTGCCTGTTGGCAGCAGGTATCGTAAGTAATCCGGCAGGCTTCTGCGCCACTAAAAGCCATTTATCTTCATAAATAACCGGTATATCCATTCTCTAACACAGCGCTGATATACTGTTTTAAGAATTTTTAGCGCTTTCTAAACAATCTCGATCATCCGCTCAATGGCCTTCTTTGCCCGCCGGCGAATTTTATCATTTACCCTAATCTCAAATTTCAATTCCTCAAGAGCCCTAACAACATCCTTAACGGTTATACGCTTCATATCCGTACAAACTGCGCATTCTGTTGCCGGATAGAATTTCTTTCCGGGATTCTCCTTTTTAAGCCGATAGATTAAACCCGTATCTGTCCCAATGATAAACTCCTTAGCCTGATTAACCTTAACGAAATCACACATCTGTTTTGTGGAAAGCGCATCAAAAGACAAAGCAATGACCTGCGGTAAACACTCAGGATGCACAATCACGCACGCATTAGGATGAGCCTTCCTTGCCCTGTTGATATCCGCGGGTAAAATATTGATATGAACCGGACAAAATCCCTCCCAAACAATCAATTTATGCCTTGTTTTAAGAGAAACGAAATCAGCCAGGTTTTTATCAGGCACAAAGATAATCTGCTTATCCTTCAAAGCGTTCACAACGCTAACCGCGTTAGCTGAGGTACAGCAAATATCCGACTCTGCCTTTACCTCTGCGGGGGTATTAACATACGCGACAACCGTTGCCTGCGGATACCGCTGTTTTATTTTTTTTAGATCCTTTGCCGTAATCATATCCGCCAACGGACAACCGGCACCGGGATCCGGTATAATAACCTTTTTATCCGGGCAAAGAACAGACGCGGTCTCAGCCATAAAATACACGCCGCAGAAAACTACTACCCGGGCATCTGTCTTAGCGGCAATACGGCTTAATTCCAGCGAATCCCCGCAATAATCAGCTATATCCTGAATTTCCGGTAATTGATAATTATGCGCCAGAATTAAAGCCCGGCGCTTTTTCTTTAATTCATTGATCCTATTGATAATCTCCTTTTTTGATACCCGCATATAACAACCTTAACTAATCACCCCGCCGCCAATAACCCTATCTTGATCATAAAATACGGCTGACTGACCGGGCGTAATCGCGAATTGAGCCTCCCTGAATTTAACCTTTAACCTCCTGCCATAGGGCGAGACCTCTGCTTTTGATTCCTTATGATTATATCTTATCTTCACCCCACAGACAACCTTCTTTTTTATCGGCCGGAGAATAAAGTTTGGACGGCTAACTAAGAATTCCTTTTTATAAGCCTCCTTTAACCTGCCTAAAACAACCTGATTCCCGGCAGCCTTAATCCTGACTACATAAGCGCGATAACCCAAAGCGATGTTCAACCCCCCGCGCTGGCCAATAGTATAAAAAGCAATACCCTGATGCGTGCCTAAGATATTACCGGTGCTGTCTACAACAAACCCTGAGCTTATCCCCGATTTAATCCGCTTCTTTAAGAACCAACGGTAATCCCTGCCCGATAAAAAGCAGATCTCCTGGCTTTCCCGGTCACTTGCTGCTGGTAAACCCCAGCTCTGAGCTACCTCAAGCACCTTTTGTTTAGTCATGTTCCCCAGAGGAAAAAGAAGGTATTTCAGCCGGCTCTGGGTTAAACGATATAGAAAATAAGACTGGTCTTTATCTTTGTCTTTGCCTTTTTTAAGCATAAATCCCTGTTTGGTTTTCAGCTTTCCTGCGTAGTGACCCGTAGCAAAAAAATTACAATTCCATACGCGGGCCTGCTTTAATAAAACGCCAAATTTTATATACTCATTACAACGCAAACATGGATTGGGTGTTCTCCCGGCAAGATACTCCCGGCAAAAATTATTAATTACCTTTTCCTCCATAATACCGGCAAGATTCAATACGCGGTGGC
>JAUXFU010000108.1 GCA_030622705.1 Candidatus Omnitrophota bacterium
GCGAATTTTGTTGTAGCGGGCAAACCGATAATTATCGAATCTTTTTAAAAGGGATATTTAAGAATGGTTAAGCTTCTTCACAAATGGTATAGCGGGTAATTTTTGTTTTCCTCTCCTGGATTTCTTCTACGTTTACTTTAGGCGCTGATGCCGGGTTTTCCTTTATCTGACTGTTAAAACAATTACTAACATCTTCATTTCGGGTTAATATTTCCGGCCTTTCGAGTATGGTTATATATATGGTAGTGGTTAAGCTTTGTCCTCCCGCGATTACTTGCACCGCAGAAAGTAAAAATAATCCGGTAGCTAATATTGTTATCAATGCCCCTTTGAACGCTTCCATCCTTCACCTCTTCGGCAGCCCCGCTGCCCTGTCCGTGGCTCCAGGGCCGGTGGCTTTGTGTTCAGCTATAACTTATGGCTGATTACCTTTTCGGAGGCAAACCCCATTAGAGAATTTTCTCTAACGGGGTAAAATAAAAACCCTAAGCTAATATCGAAAGCTTAGGGTTCTTTATTTTTGCCGCTTGGCAGTCCCGCCGCCATACCCGGTTATTTTGGGTTTTAGGCCGCTGACTTTGCGCCCTATCCTTTCGGATAGTTAGCCTTTTCATTCAGCTATCTATTTTCTATTTAAAGTATACCTAACAAAAACAGGGATGTCAAGGTGACCAAGGACATTAATCAAAAGTCCTAAAAGCCTTATAACCATATACTATATTTGAGAGTAGCGAGTAGCCCTGCGGCGTTGCTCAGGAAGATTCAAGGAGTGGTGAGTCCTTCGACTTTGCTCAGGATGGTTCGAAGAATGGTGAGTTTGTTGAACCACAAGTAGAGAGTAGAGAGATTTTTTCCCGCTACTTCATAAGTTAGAAATAATAGAGAATTTTTGAGAAGATTTCAGAGGCAGCGCTGGCATTTTTGCCGGCAAAGGTTTCTCCGTATCCTATCTCGAATTCTAATTTGTCCGTTGTGTCAAGAAACGGATTAGCCGCTTTCCTTAATGTAAACAGCATACTGGTTGTCCATTTGGTATAATCTTCTCCGGTAGGAATCTTCAGGCTCTCTGCGCCATCCAGAGTGGTTTTAACTAATAATTTATCCAGAGCCTGATACCCGAATTCAAAGAAATAGGCAATTGTATCGGCTGGTTCCTCATTGCGCCATCTATATCCTGTTTCTGCTTTTATATATCCTAAAGCAGGAAATGATTTAGCAGACAAAAGCCTTATTTCTTCATCAATCTGACCGTTGCCCAGAGAGGGTATGTCGTTTTCATTATAGCCGGCGGGAAGTTTTGCCAATAGTCCGAGGCTTAGAACAACAGGCTTCTCAAGAAAGCGGTATTTGCCGCCTAGCCAGATATCTGCCAGGCCTTTGGTACTATGTGTTGCATAATCATCTTTCCAATGGACATGTTTATAGGGGATATGAGTCCATATAGTTAGATCGTCGGAAAAGCCGTATTCTATTTTAAATTCTGTAGTTAGTTCATTGCCCTTACCATTATATCCCCATCTGTTTTTATTCCCGTTGTTGTCAAACCGGCGGTTATGATAGTAATATTTTGAATATAGCTCTAACATATATTGGCCTTTCGGCATTCCCCATGCTCCCCCGATATAGGGAGATTTCTTTTGTTTTGTTGTAGCCTTATTTATTTCTTCCGGCAGGCTTTCTTCGGCAGTTGTTTTTGTTTGGCTTGAGGCGGGCGGGGATAGAGACATCTTTTTTTCGATTTCGCTTAAAGCAAGCAGAATTGCTTTTTCTCTGGATTCCTGCGATATTGGGGTTATACTAAGGGATAGCTCCTCTGCCTGTGAAACAAAAACGCCTACTGCAAAGACAAAATTAAAAAAGACAATTATAAGAGAAATTCTAAATTTATTCATAGTCTATCCTCAAATAAAATTTTATCATAATCTTCTTAAAAGTCAATTTTATGTTAAGGATTTTATGTTACGGATTAAGTAGTAAGGATTAAGGATTAAGTGTTAAGGATTAAGGATTTTATGTTACGGATTAAGTAGTAAGGATTAAGAATTTAGGTAAGGTCTATCCTTTAGGATTATACAGATTAAGTTCCCGTCGAGAAAAAATCTGTGTAATCAAAACTAATCTGTGTAATCAGAGGCCCCTGGACTATTTTAGTAGTTTTTCAGAGGCCTCAATAAAAAACTTGACTTATATCAATCCCGGTAGTATAAATAAAATGAGCTAAATTTTTTTAATATAAAATAATTTGTTAAAACGAAAGGATACAGATGCGGCCGATAATTCTTGATGAGAAGGGCGGATTTAACGAGAAACAGAAGCGCAATATTGCTATTCTTGAAGCCTTGAGACGGTTTGGGCCTCTTAGCCGGCCGGATATCTCACAGAGATTGGGAGTAAATATCGTAACTATTTCCAACTATATCGAGGATTTTATTAAAAACAGGCTGGTTTTAGAGAGGGAGCTGGATGTATCTGAGGGGGGCAGGCGGCCTGTGCTTTTAGAGCTTAACTCTAATGCGGCCTTTAGCATAGGGATTGGATTGAATTTAACGAATATGGTAGGTATCTTGGTAGATTTAAAAGGTAATATTGTGCTTAAGACACAGGCTGAACGACCGGGCGTTACGGTAAGTGAGGTTGTGGAATGTGTTTTGGGGTTAATCCGTGAGATAATCCGGCGCTCAAAAGATTACATTAAGGATGTAAAAGGGATTGGCGTAGGCATTGCGGGTATTATTGATAAAAAGAGCGGTTCTGTCCGCTGGCCGGAAAGGGTAAAAGAGAACGATACCCATTATGCGTCGGTAAATTTTGCTCTGAAGGATTTGATTGAACGGGGATTTGGTTTGCCGGTAATTATTGAGAATGACGCTACGAGCGCCTGTTTTGGCGAGCAGTGGCTGGTGTTAGATCCCGGCGTAGAAAACATCATTTATATGTTCTCTGGGGTTGGCTGCGGCATAATCATTAACGGCCAGATTTATACCGGCGGTCGTGGCTGCGCAGGAGAACTTTCTATCCATAACTATAAACAGGATCATTTATTTAATTGTTCTTTAGGGAACCCATGTTTTTTAAAGCGCTGGGAGACAGATTTAGGGATAGTCACGGAAGTAAGAAATAGATTATCCGTTAATCCGCAGGAGGGCGTTAAGATTCGTCAGCTCGTCAACAATAAAATAGAAAATATTAACCTAAAAACAATTCTTCTTGCTGCTCGCGGGAACGATGATGCGGCTAAGTTCGGCCTGGATATAGCAGCTAAGCGTTTAGGGATAAAGATTGCTTATTTAGTAAATTTTCTTAATCCGGATGTTGTTATAATCGGCGGTTGTTTTGAAGAAGCAGGAGAAGAATTCCTGGTCAAGGTTGAGCAGACTGTAAGGGAATGGGCGTTTAGAGAAATGACCGAGGATTTAAAGATTGTTTATTCGATGTTGAGGGAAAATGCCGTTGCCTTGGGCGCGGCAAGCTTAGTATTGCGTCAGGTATTTGCTCATTTATAAAACATTTTATTATACCTGTAATCACTATGTAATATGGAAGAAAAACTTAAGATTGTTGTTCTGGTTTTGGCTGTATTATTGGCGGGGAGTCTTTTTATTATTTTTGGTATCCAGAATTCAAGGCTGACATTGCTGCGGGAGTATACTTCAACCAAACAGGAATTGACCCGGAGTAACGAAGAGATTGGCAATAATTTAAATAGCGCGTTAGCAGAAAATAACGATCTTAAGGATAGGTTAGAGGTTATTCAAAGGAATTTAGAGCGCATATCCTCTGAAAAGAATCAAGTGCAGCAGAGTTATGAGTTAGTTAAAAAAGAGAAGGAGTCTTTGTTAAAAAAATTAGAGGAGCTAAAGCCGTCTGAGCAATTGCAGAGCGATTTTGAATCTTTAAAAGATGAAAATAAGATATTAAAACAGCAGGTTGTTGCCGTAAAAAAACAAAGGCTGTCTTTAGAGTCTGAGTTAAATGAGCTTAGGCAGAAAAATGAAGGTTTTCGGCAAAAGGTTATAGAGGCAAAGCAGATTTTAAA
>JAUXFU010000146.1 GCA_030622705.1 Candidatus Omnitrophota bacterium
CGCCAGGACGGACTCAAACACCCTCGCCATCCGAACCTTTCCACGTTCGGATTCCCTCACAGCGAAAGCTGCTTTGGCTAAAATCACCATTCGCGAAAAAACCGTCAGATTCATTCCACACGATTTTGCGTAAATCCGTGGTCATCCGTGAACTATATCCGTGGTCATCCGCGATTAATACATTGGATTTATAGAGATGAAAGTTATTTATGGCCTTAAGCATTTCAAGACCCTTAGAAAAAAACCTGTGGTTGCCTTGGGTGTATTTGATGGTTTTCATCGCGGCCATCAGAGGGTAATTGTAAACTTATTAAAAGAAGCAGGAAAGTTACACACCCAAAGCCTTATTGTTACATTTTTTCCTCATCCGCAAAAGCAGCTTGCACTTTATTCCCTGCCTCATCGGTTAAAACTATTAGAAGAAGCAGGCGTTGATTTATGTCTGGTTATCCGTTTTAGCCGTGCTTTTCGCGGAATCCCGGCACGGGAATTCCTGCAAAGGATTCTTATCAAAAAGATAAATCCGGCGGTTGTGTTTATCGGGAGAAATTTTACCTTTGGCAGAAATGCCGGGGGTAACTGGCAGATGCTGCGGGATTGTTCCTGTGCGGGGAAATTTAAATTAAGGGTTATTAATGTATCAGTCTATAAAGGTACTCCGGTTAGCAGCAGCCATATTCGGTCTCTGATTAAAGGCGGTAACTTTCTCCGGGCGCAGGAATTATTAGGCCGTCCGATTACTGTTTTTGGACGGGTTACGCGAGGATGCCGTCTCGGCAGGATTTTAGGGTACCCTACTGCTAACGTTAATCCTGATCATGAGGTTATCCCGCCGTTTGGGGTTTATGCGGTCAGGGTGAGGTTAAGTAGCGGACTTTTTAGCGGAGTTTGTTATATTGGCAGCAGGCCGACGGTTAGTTCATCGACTAAAACAAATATAGAGGTATATATATTTGGATTTAAAAAGAATCTTTACCATCACAAGATACAAATAGAGTTTATCAGGAGAATTCGCCCTCAAAAAAGGTTTAGTTCCATTCAGGCATTAACCCACCGGATAAAAAAAGATATTCTTGCCTGCACAAGATACTCTACTTATAGCCCAAACATACCCCAATAACTTGTATTATTGAGATATTAACAAATTTTCTCCTTGACAAAGAATGAGAATGTGGATATACTTTGCCTATAAAGTGGATTAAAGTGGAGCAAAGTGGATTATGTTTTACGGCGAATATTTACATACTATTGACCGCAAGGGTCGGCTTATTTTACCTGCCAAGATTCGAGATTCAGCAAGTGGTAATTTTATTGATAAGTTTTTTATCACTCGCGGTTTAGACGGATGCCTGTTTATGTTCGCGGAAGAAGAATGGCGTTCGCAGGAACAAAAATTTAAGAATCTTCCCATAACCAAACAGCAGGCGCGTACGTTTAACCGGCTTTATTTTTCCGGAGCGGTAGAGGTAGCTGCCGATAAGCAGGGACGAATTCTTGTTCCCCAGTTCTTAAAAGATTTCGCAGGGATAAAAAGGGATGTAATGATTATTGGCGTTTCTAACCGGATTGAGATCTGGTCAAAAGATAAATGGCAGGAGTTTTACGGAAGTAACCAGCCAGTCTTTGAAGAAATCGCAGAGCAGCTTATGGATATTCAATGATATGGTTAAACCTCGAGTGCATAAACCGGTTATGTGTAATGAAATTTTAGGATATTTAAAATTAGGCTCAGGAATGACTGTAGTAGATGCTACTGTTGGCTGCGGGGGGCATAGCATTAAGATGTTAGAGCGTATCTTGCCGGGAGGCAGGTTAATTGGGATTGATCGCGACCGCGAGTCTTTAGAGATAGCCCGAGAAAGGCTCAGTGATTTTGGTGAGGTGGTTAATCTGATTCATGGGAATTTTAGCGATTTGGATAAAATTCTCGCAGAGATAGGAGTTAGCAAGGTTGATGTAATAATTTTTGACCTTGGTGTTTCCACGACGCAATTATCAGACCCTGAACGCGGCTTTAGTTTTCAATTAGACGGGCCTTTGGATATGCGTATGGATAGAACAAGCTTTATTCAGGCTTACGATTTAATAAATAACCTTAACCAGGAGGAGATTTCGTCTTTGCTCTGGTCATTCGGCCAGGAGAGATTTCATAATCGTATTGCTCATTTATTGATTAGCGAGAGGCAAAAGGCGCCGATTAGCAGTACCTCGCAGGTGGCGAAAATAGTTATGAGAGCTATGCCGCGTCGCTACCGGTTTACGCGCATTCATCCGGCTACCCGCACATTTCAGGCGATCCGGATCGCGGTCAACCGGGAATTAGAGGCTCTGGAAGAAGGGATAAGAAATGCCATAGATTTACTTAAACCAACAGGGGTGATCGCGGTGATTTCGTTTCAGTCACTGGAAGATAGGATTGTGAAGATAAATTTTCGATCTGCCCATTGTGAAAAAAAACTTAAAATAATTACCCCTAAACCTCTGCGGCCTTCAACCCAAGAGCGGGCTAATAATCCTTCTTCCCGCAGCGCGAAATTAAGAGTTGCCCAAAGGCAATAATTGCATTTAGAGAACAGCTCTATAATTGCAATGATGTGAAAAATTATGAAACTGAATAAATTTTTAATAATTGCATTATCAGTTACCCTGTTCGCTTTGCTCTATGTATATCAACAAAGCAATATTATTCAAACAGCATATCAGGAACAGAGAAAATTAGCTCTTCTTAAGAAGTTGGTTGATAAAAAAAATAGCCTCAAATATAGCCTTAATCGCCGGACATCTTTAGTATCGATAGCAAGAATCTGGCAGGATGAGGACTTTGAGTGGCCCCATCGTCAACAGCTGGTAAGTTTATCTACAACGGATCAAAATTCAACAGACAGCCAACGGATAAAAGAGTCAGAAAGCATATTCGCCCGCATATTTCGGTTAAGGTCGCAGGCAGAAGCTACTCCGGTTAAACCGCGTTAACAAAACGCGGATGCCACGGATTTGATTGGGACGCAGATTTTCCCTCGAATAACACTTATCATAATCCGCCCTTCGACGCACTTCGTTCACTC
>JAUXFU010000048.1 GCA_030622705.1 Candidatus Omnitrophota bacterium
AGGCCCATATGAGAATCCCCCATCTCTCCCTCAATTTCCGCTCGCGGGGTAAGAGCAGCTACTGAATCGATAACAATTAAATCCAGGGCGTTTGAACGCACCAAGGTCTCAGTAATCTCCAGAGCCTGCTCCCCTGTATCCGGCTGCGAAATCAACAAATCATCTAAATTCAACCCCATCTTCTTCGCGTAAGTAGCATCAAAGGCGTGCTCCGCGTCAATAAATGCGGCAACCCCCTTTTTTTTCTGAACCTCGTTGATTGCGCTCAAAGTCAAAGTGGTTTTCCCTGATGACTCCGGGCCGAAAACCTCAACTACCCTGCCTCGCGGAAAACCACCTATGCCAAGAGCTATATCTAAAGCGAGCGCGCCGGTAGGAACTGCTTCGATATTCACACAAGCATGCATGCCCAATTTCATAATTGACCCTTTACCAAACTGCTTCTCAATCTGAGCTAAAGCCATCTCTAATGCCTTCTGGCGATTAGAAGCATCCGTTATCTGTATTTTCTTCTTTTCTTGCGCCATTTTCTCCTCCTTTTCTATATATAATCATAACTACTAAACATCAAAATCGATTATACTCTTCGTTTCAACGAGTGTCAAAGAATTTCTACTTACGTGCGAATTTGCGTCTTCATCGCAAACCTCTGCCAGGGTAAAATCATTATATACCCTTTTTAATCTCACCTGAATAATCCGATTTTTCAATTCGAGCACAGACCTCACTCTCACTCTTATATAATTATCAGTATAACCCTGCCATAAATCCGGAAAGCCAACAACCCTTTTTTCTATAACGACCCTGCAAATCCGGGCAACAAACATTCGCCAATAAGTCAAGCGCGATACCCGGACAACACGCTCTAAATCCGCTATCCTTGATTTTATCTTTCTCTCAGAAACAAAATCTGCAAACTTGTAGGCGGGTGTATTCAATCTTTTGGAATAGGGAAAAATATGTACGCGCGAAGGCCTGATCTTATTGATTAATTCAACCGTATTGCTGAAACTCTCCTCGGTTTCTCCGGGAAAACCAACCATTACATCGGTAGTTATAGCAATTTCAGGCATACTCTTTCTTAAACGCCGAATAACTTTTATATACTGCGCCGGCGAATATGCGCGCCTCATTAATTTTAATATTCGCCCATCGCCGCTTTGAACCGGAATATGCAAATGCCGACATACCCTATCCGACTCCATCATCAAATTAATTAACTCATCGCTTATATCATTTACCTCCAGAGAACTGAGCCGGATACGAAAACGCCCCGGGATTTTATCCAATTCCCTAATTACCTCACACAGGCTTAGCCTCGGAATTAAATCCCTGCCGTAAAAACCCAAACATACCCCACAAAGAACGATTTCTAAATAGCCGTTTCTTACTAAACCGGCTGCCTCTTGTTTAATCTCACTCAACTGGCGGCTGCGCGAGGTGCCCCGAACCAAGCGCACCTTACAATAAGAACAATTATAGTTACAGCCATCCTGAATTTTCAAAAAAGCCCGGCTGTGGTTTTTAAAATAGGTTATTCCAGTTTGATCCTTGATTCTTGCCGCCTCTGGCGGCACCCCGCCTTTTGGCGGCGGCGATTCTTGCCGCCTCTGGCGGCACCCCGCCTTTTGGCGGCGGCGATTCTCGATTGAATTACTTAATAAAGCGACAATCCTGCTTTTATCTTCATTTCTTACAATCAGACTGACTCCGTGGATAGCGGCTATTTTATCTTTGTCCAATTGCGCCAGGCATCCGGTAACAATAATCCTGGCCTGCGGATTACGGTAAAAAGCCCGGCGGATAAGATAAAGCGAGCGGCGGTCAGCCCGGTGAGTAACCGTACAGGTATTAATTACGTAAACCGCGACCGGCTCACTATCCGCTGTCTCCCGAAAACCCGCTCTATCAAACTGCTCCCTGATAACCTGCGTTTCGTATTGATTTACCTTACACCCAAGAGTATAAAACTTTACAGTCTTCATGTTCTATCAGTATGAACTACTTTTAGAAGTAGCGAGTAGAGAGTAACAAGTAGAGCGATTCTTTCACTTACAACTTCACAAAATCATTTAATTCTTTATCTTATAAAAATCTGTGAAATCTCGTAATTTCATATGCTTTTAAGCTTCTTTTTTTGTAACCACGAATGGACACAAATAGACACGAATTATTCAAAAGCCTTTAAAATTAAACCCATTTGTGTTCATTGGTGTTAATTCGTGGTTTCATAATTTTTAATCTTAACGAGCTTCGTAAAGCCGAAGGAAGGCGGCAATTGCGACTGCCGCGGTATCCACGCGCAATACCAACTCACCAAGGGAAACAGGAATAAACCCTGCCTTTTCAGCCTGAATTAATTCCCGCGCGGTAAAATCGCCCTCCGGCCCGATTAGAACGGCAATCCGCTTAGGTAAAGAAGAATGAAATATATCTCTTAGATTTTTCCTGGTTTTACTATAGCTACTGCGGTTTATATACATAAAGTCCGGCGCGGATGGATATTTCCCGATTTCAAGCGTCGGTATAAGCTTCAAATCATAACACTCAAGAAGAATTAATGTTTGATTTATGCCCTTTATCGATTCAATAACCGCAAGTCTATTCCTGCCTGACTGATTACATGCCTGCTCGGCAATCTTACGCCATCGCTCAAGATGCCGCTGTTTCTGAATAGAATTCCAACCGGCAATTACCCTTTCGGTAATCATAGGCACAATCCTATCCACTCCTAACTGCGATAGCTTATCCACTAAATCATCGAATCTCTTTTTCTGTTTGGGTAAAGCGCAGGCTATGACTAACTCAGTTTTCCACTGAGATTTAATCCCGGCTTTTTCTTTTATCGACAGGGTTAGCATCCTGCGTGATAGCCCCTGAATCCGGCAAAGATATTCATATTCTTCGCCATCAAAAACAACAATATCCTGATTAAGCTTAAGGCGCAAAACATCACAGAGATAATGAACCTGCTTACGCTCATTTATAAGGATCTGCCTGCTGCCAATCTTCTCCTTAGGCCAGTATAATCGAATCATCAGGAAAGGCTCTAAAAAATTAACTGAACACCAAAAAATATGATAATAAATCCGCAGACAAAACGAAAGATGCGATAGATTGTCGGCTTAGTCAATAACGCCGCGGGAATCATTCCTGCACCCAAAACTAATAATATCAATGGCGAAATAAATGTACCCAAACCAAAAATTAAACTGTAAAAAATACACTCCTGCCAAACAGTAATTATCAGAGCAATGTAAGAAAGCACGGCGAACAATGGGGCGCAAGGTAATAGACCCATAATTAAACCTAACGTAACCGGCTGAATCCCTGATAATCCCCGATTCATCGCGGCGGTGATAACCGTACAGATACGATTAATTCCCGAGTAATCTTTGATAATTGTTAAAACGCCGATCAGGATAACTACCGCTGCGCCCAAAGAAGAAACATATTTCGCGATATACATTAAATTCTGCCTCACCAGCAATTCTCCTAGCAGAAATATGCTTATACTTAAACCTAAATATACGCTAATTCGGCCTATGGAAAACAAAAGCCAAACTAAAATAGCCTCTCTTGAATTTTGTTTTGCCGCGGCAACATAAAAAATAAGTACCGGGCCACAGGTGGCCAAACACGGCCCCGAACCCAAGAGGAAACCGGAGAAAAATACAGACAAAGCGATTTTATCTAATGTGTCTTTGCGGTCTTGTATGAGAAAAACTTTGTAACCACGAATGGACACGAATTCACACGAATTATTTAAAAGCTTTTAAAATTAAATCCATTCGTGTTCATTGGTGTTAATTCGTGGTTTCATAAGCTTTTAATTTTGTGGTTTTATCTTTTAAGCTTTTCTTCGGAAAATACCTCGGCAGTAAAGATGTAGATATCCGTTGACGCCTCCCTCCAGGCTAAAGGCGCCAATCCTGCCTTTTGGGCGCATAGATTAGAAAGAAACTCATCTTTAGTCCAACCGGTCTCAATAGCTACCTGGGGCAAAAATACGCCGCTTCGATAACCACTCCTGACTAAAACCCCGTGCTTACCCAACTCAATCATATCAGGATTATTAATTTTCTCCATAGGCGAAAGCACGGAAATCTCAATTTCTATTTCCAAGGCCAATTCTTCTTTGGTTAAAGGCGTAAACCTGGAATCATTCATCGCTGCTTCAATTGCCATATCACGAATAGTCAGGTAAAGCGGCTGATTCCCGATAAGATTGCCTATGCAGCCGCGCAGCCTGCCGTGTTTATGCAATGTAACAAAAGCGCCGTAATGCTCTACAAGAGCCGGGTCATTCTCACTAATCTCCATTTTTTTACCCGTATTTAAATAGACCTCGATTGACCCGCGCGCGATATCTAACAGCCTCTTTCTTTGCTTCTCATTTAGCATCACTGCCCCCTTTTCTGTGCGCTGTTTATATATAATCGCTGAGCTGTATCCGACACAATATTCTCCGATTCTTTCTCTTTCCATAACCCGGGCGCTATTAGTATAGTTAATAACCTTAACCTGCTGATATCCGAGCCGCTCGGCAATCAACATTGAGGTAACTACGCCTGCCCAACCACAGAGTTGAGCCTTTTGCTCCTGGATGCGTTCATAGAGCTGCCTTGGTTTTAACTTACCTATTAAAGACAAGGTATATTCATCCTTTTTTTCACCCTCCTGATAATCAAACCCGTGATACATATCAGAGCTTGCGATTAACAGACAATTTTTATCCTTGATCACTCCACTTATCGCGCCGGCTAAATTCTCGCATCCGGAAAAATCAATATTTCCAAAAACAACGGGAACAATCTTAAAATTATCCAATACCGTTTGCAAAAATGGAAGCTGCACCTCAATCGAATGCTCACGGACAAACGCCTCGGGGTAAAAACTAAAAAGTGAAGAGCAAGCCAATAAACTGTAAGCTGTTGCCTCATCAACCGCGACATCGCCTAAAGGCGTTCGAAAACACCCCTTTGGCCACAACGCGGCTCCTTGAAAATTAATATAATGGCTGGGCCCAAAGATAATAATCGTATCATAATGCCTGCCCTCTATCGCTTTATATCCGCAGGCAGCTGTCCTGCCGGAAAATTCATAACCGGCGTGAGGAGAAATAAGCACCAGTACATCTGCCTTGATATCCGGCGGTCCTGCCTCAAGAAGAAATCCCTCAATAGTTCGGGATAACTCCTTATGGTCTGCCGGATAAAATTTACCGCTGACATTAGGCTGTTTGATTGAATCAGCATAACAAGCAGAATCAAAACATAAAAAATAGACGCTAAAACTACATACCAAAATCCAGAATTTTAAATTTTGCTTTTCCACTCTTAAAATCTCCCAAGACCCTCATTCAACCTTTAACTCTTAACCTATTTCCAAACCCCGGAAATCCTCTCCCCGCAGAACTTACATCTACCCTGCTCATCCAGATTCACGCCTGTAATACTATAGCCGCTTCTTTTAATTAGTATCTTGCCGCACTTCGGGCAATAGGTATCCTCGCCTGGATGTCCCGGAACATTGCCGATATAGACATAGCTTAAACCACAGTCAAAAGCAATCTTTCTGGCCTGCTCAAGGGTAACAATAGGGGTAGAATTCAAAGAAAGCATCTTATACATCGGATGAAAACGGGCAAAATGAATAGGGGTATCTTCTCCTAAATTTTGCTTAATCCAGAGGCACATTTTAACAATAGTTTCAGGATCATCGTTATATCCGGGCAAAATCAGATTGGTTATCTCAACCCAGACCCCCTCTTGCTTAAGAATCTTCAAGCTATTAAGCACAGAATCTAAATTTCCCATCGACATCTCGCTGTAATATTTTTGGCTGAACCCCTTTAAATCAATGTTGGCGGCATCGAGGTATTTACTCAATTCTCTCAGCGGCGTCTCATTTATAAACCCGTTTGAATGCATAATATTTCTTATACCCTGGCTCCTGGCAAGCTTTGCTACATCAAGCATATATTCATAAAATATTGTCGGCTCTGTATAGGTATAAGCAATAGTTAAAGCGCCTGTTTGTTTCACCCTTTCAACTAACTCCCGCGGCTGTAAATAAATTGACTTTACCTGTTCCGGCTTTACCTGTGATATCTGCCAGTTCTGGCAAAATAAACATCTTAAGTTACAGCCTGCGGTAGCTATCGAAAATGCCGAGCTGCCCGGTAAAAAATGAAATAAGGGTTTTTTTTCTATCGGATCAATATTAAGGGAGCATGGCCGGGCATAGACAAGGCTGAATAATTTACCATTACGATTCTCGCGAACCCCGCAAAAACCCCTTTTGCCAGGCGCGATTACACAACGTCGGGGACATAATTGACACTGCACCAGGTCATTGTCCAGCTTCTCATAAAAAGAGGCTTCTTTTGTTAGATCCTGAGCCAGAAAATCAGGCAAATAAAAACAAACGCTAATTAGGCAAAAAAATAGCAGTAATCCTATAACGACAACTTTATTCAATCTAATCCTCAATTTTACGAGCATCGCCACCGCCAAAAGGCGGGGTGCCGCCAGAGGCGGCAAACATCGAGTATCTAATACAGCTTAACTGCACAATTTTACGAGCATCCAGCATCAAGCATCGAGCATCTAATACAGCTTTACTGTACAAGTGGAGCCACCGGGAGTTGAACCCGGAATTTGGCGTTGCGAACGCCATGTTATCCCATTTAAC
>JAUXFU010000171.1 GCA_030622705.1 Candidatus Omnitrophota bacterium
TAATCCTGTGAAATTCTACGAATTTCGCAGGGCAAACAAATTAAAATACCAAATGGCCAAAATTACAAACAAAAATAGGAGTTTCTGCGAATAATATGCGGCAGAAATGGCTTAATGAAATTAAGGCAACTGCTCTTTTTGCTTTTGCGATTCTTATTCTGGCGAGTTTAATCTCTTTTTCGCCGGATGATTTAACATTCTATACTTCTCATTCAAATATCCCACCGTATAATCTTATTCGGGGATTCGGAGCGCATCTGGCAGGATTTCTGTTATTTTTTATCGGCTGGAGCAGCTGGCTGCTGCCTTTACTTATTCTGTTTTGGTCAGTCCGATTTTTTAAACAGCAGGATATGGATTTTAGGTTTGTCCGGATATTCGGATTATTCATTTTGGTTTTAGCAGTTAGTTCTATTTTAGCGATGTTTGGCGGAGGGATTACCTGGCATCAATTTTCTCAAGGTGGCTTATTCGGATATATTTTTTCTAATTTAGTAGTAACCTATTTTGGGAAATTAGGTGCTTATATAATTTTTCTTACATTATCCGTTTTATCATTAGTTTTGGTTTTTGATATTATGGTGTCCGCTTTTTTTGTGAGATTTATTCAGAAAATAGAGGGTACAGTAATGAAGCCTTTATTCAGCAGGCTTAACAGGTCCAGAAAGACAGTTTTAACTTTAAAAAAGAAACTGGTTCTTAACTCTCAGGTTCAGCGGCCTGTCAAGGTTAGCTCAATGGAGTCTCAGGTTTCGTCCTTAAAAGATTCTCAGATAAGCCCAAGGATCCAAATAGTAAATCAGAATATAAAACCCACGGAGGGAAAATCAGGGTCGGCTGAAGAGAAAACCGCAATTCCTTTTTCCCAGGAGACAGCAAAGATAGAGCAGTACCGGCTTCCTTATTTGGATTTGTTGGATTCTCCGCCTCCGCCTGCAGGAAGGAAAATTAAGGATGATCTTGCGGGTTCTGCGCGTGTACTAGAGGATACATTAGCTGATTTTGGCATAACGGTTAAGGTTACTGATATTGAGTGTGGTCCAATGATTACCCGTTACGAATTAGAGCCCGCTCCGGGTGTAAAATTAAATCGGATTGTTTCCTTATCCGATGATATTTCTTTGGCAATGAAGGCGCAATCCGCAAGGATTATTGCTCCTATTCCCGGTAAGGCTAGGGTAGGCGTAGAGGTTCCTAATATTCAGGGCAGTTTGGTTTATCTCCGGGAGATTCTGTCCGGTGCGGAATTTCAGAATTTATCTTCCCCGCTTACAATGGCTTTAGGAAAGAATATTGGGGGTAAACCGATAACTGCAGATTTAGACCAGATGCCTCATTTATTGATTGCAGGCACTACCGGTTCAGGTAAGACTGTTTGTGTTAATTGTCTTATTTTATCTATTTTGTTTCGTGCTACGCCCAGTGAGGTAAAATTATTAATGGTTGATCCTAAAATGGTAGAATTAGCCGCTTTTAACGGCCTTCCTCATCTTTTATGTCCGGTGATAAATGAAGCAAAAAAGGCAGCAGTTGCGCTTAATTGGGTAGTTAATGAAATGGAGCGGCGATATCGACTTTTTGCCCGGGCCGGTAAAAGAAATATTGAGACCTATAATCAGAGTGAAGAGAGGATTCCTTATATCGTAGTAATTATCGACGAATTGGCAGATTTGATGGTTGTCGCTCAGGATCAGGTTGAAGGTGCAATTACCCGTTTAGCGCAGCTTTCCCGGGCCGTAGGCATTCATCTTATTTTGGTTACTCAGCGTCCTTCGGTGGATGTAATTACCGGAGTAATCAAAGCCAATTTTCCGGCACGCATTTCTTTTAAGGTTTCTTCAAAGGTAGATTCACGTACAGTATTAGATGCCAATGGCGCTGATAAACTTTTAGGGCATGGTGATATGCTTTTTTTGAAACCCGGTGAATGCAAATTGATTCGTGGCCAAGGGGGTTTAGTCTCGGATAAAGAGATTGATCGGGTAGTTGGGTTTATCAAATCTCAATGCCAGGCTTTATACGATGAGGAGATTTTAAAGCAGCAGCAGAGATCAACTACGGTAAATACCCAGAAAGATGAACTTTATGATGAGGCAGCTCGTCTTGTTATGGAAACCGGACAGGCTTCGGTGTCAATCCTACAGCGCCGAATGAGGCTGGGGTATACACGTGCGGCGAGGCTTATCGATGAGATGGAGCAAGAAGGTTTAATTGGTTCCTTTGAGGGAAGTAAGCCGCGCAGAATTCTTGCCGATAGAGAGGAATGGTTAAAAGAAAAGACGCTACTTAAGCCTACAGCTACAGATTAGCGAATTGAAGAGGCCTCTGATTACACAGATTACTAGAGAGCCGTGCTTATTTTTAGATTTTTTCAGAGCTCTCATTGAAATATGGTTAAACGAGAAAAAGGCACCGGGGAAACCCAGGGCCAGAGGTTAAAAAGATTACGCAGGGCTAAGGGCTTAACCTTAGAGGAGGTTTATCGCAAGACTAAGATTCGTACGGGGATTCTCGAGGCCTTAGAAGAGGATGCGATAGCGCAGATGGCGCCAGCTTATCTCAACGGACTGTTAAAGATTTATTGTA
>JAUXFU010000013.1 GCA_030622705.1 Candidatus Omnitrophota bacterium
ATTAACTGTTTATCCCCGGGTATTTGACATCCATTATCTGCCCTCTTTTATGAAAGGCATGGTTACGCCGCGCTATGGGCCGCACGCAAGCAGGCGAAGCGGCGAATACGAAGAATTCTACGGTATCCGCGAATATCGCCAGGAAGACGGATTGCGTAAAATTCACTGGCTATCCACGGCAAGACACAATAAATTAATTGTCAGGCATTTTGAGCAAAGCGGTATTAACGCCATAACTATTATTCTGGACCTGAAACGAGAAAACAATTTAGGATTTGGTAAAGAATCCACACTTGAATACGCAATTAAGATTGCCGCTTCATTGAGCAGGTATTTTCTTAACCAAGGCTGCGTAGTCCAACTTCTTGCCTACGCAGATAAACCCTTAATTTCCAGTTTCGGACAAGACCCATCGCATTTCTCTACCATATTGGAACTATTAACTCAAGCGCAATCCAACGGCTATTATTCTTTAGGCCAGGCGTTAGCAATATTAAACTCCTTTATTCCTCCCGCATCTACGCTGGCAATAATAAGATTAGACAATGACTTAGAAGTACCCTATGCCTTAAAACAGCTCGTGTATGCAAAAAATATCTCAATAATCGACATGCAGCTCGCAACCTCTACCTTTGATAAATACGCGCTAAAATCTGATGAGTATAATATCCAGATAAAAAACTCGGATATTCAAACTTATCGGATCTCGTGTGGAACAAATTTAGAGAACAGCTTTAACCCAATATAAGCATTATGCTGTTTATACATGTAATAACCGGATTATTGATTGCGCTTTCGCTATTATCCCTTAGGACTGGTTTTGTTAGCTCGAGCGGCTTTATCGCATTCTCCCTTCTTGGCCTTGTCACAAGCTGGCAGCAACAAAAAAAGAATAAATCTATACCCTATCTAAAAATCCTCCTGAATATCACATTTATTGCCCTGACAATTAAGGCATTATTGCCCTTTTTTATCAATAAACCCTCAGATATACTCGAAGGCCTGATAAAAACCTGGATTTATTTCCTGATCCTGTCTACTTTTAGCATCCGCTCTGAACGGGATTACTATTTTATTCACATATCTTCATTGGGGCTTATTATTTTTTCCTGCCTTGAGAAAACTACGCCGGGGATAATCCTGTTGAATTATATATTAGCTTTCTTCATTATCTGGATTATTGCTTTAAGAGGACTAAGTTTATCAAAAGATACCATGAGAATAAAACAAGCCCTCGATCATAAGAAAGGATTCTACCGGGAATTTAAGATTATTGGTGTCTTCCTGCTGGCAACGGCTATTATTACCCTGCCCATATTCTTAATTATCCCGCGCCTTGATACCTCCCTGCCCCTGTTTCTTCATTTTGTCAAACAAAAAAACATTTCAACCTATACTGATTTCACGGGCAAAAGCCTAATATCCTTTTTCTCCCCCAGCAACATGAAGCTATCGCTATCCGAAGTCAAAAAGAAAGAATCCGAGGTAAATGGAATAAACAGAAATCTTAAGACTAAGGCGGGGGCTATTGACCTGCGGGGGGCTAAAACCAGACCCGTTTTCTGGCACTCTGATAAAGAAACGCCTTCAGGGCAAGAAAAAGTGAAAGAAAAAGTAAAAAGGCAGGGGAGTTTTGCTGCTTTATTAATCCGCCTTTTGATTCTGGCAATATTCTTAACATTGTTCTCTTTAGTGTATTGTATATTTCTATTTTTCCTGCCCTATCTGAAAGATAAAAATAAGATTAAAACCGCTTCAAGAGAACTTAAACACAATATTTTTATACTCCTGCTTTTTAATTTCCTTTGCCGGGTGTTAAATATATTCGGCTATGGATATCCGGTGGTTACTGATCCTGAAGAACATTCAATTGAAATCAGCAGAAAATTCGGGCATTTACAAAACGAGCTTAAATTTATAACGGCTCTTTTCTTAAAAGCCAGATATAGCAGCCACCAGATTATCAAGGAAGAAACGAAAAAGGCGCTTTCTTCATACGCAAAGATATTAAAGGAACTTAAAAAATCCGGCACTTTTTGGCAAAGGGTAATTTTAAGGTTGGATTTTGTGTTTAGGCTTGAATTTTAACCCACTAAGCATCCCTTCGAGTGTGTATTGGCAGAAAATTAACTTATGAGGGTTTCAGCAATCTGGATGGCATTTAGGGCAGCTCCTTTAAGCAGGTTATCTGAAACTACCCATAGCCAGAGGCCATTTTTCTGGAATGGGTCATTTCTTATGCGGCCAACAAATACCTCATCCCTTCCCTCACAATTCAAAGGAAGAGGATAGAGATTTTCCCGGGGGCGGTCAATTACCCTTATTCCTTTTGTTTGAGACAAGATTTGTTTAACCTTTACGGCAGAGAGAGGTCTCTTTGTTTCAACATAAACTGCCTCACAATGGCCTGTTCTCACCGGAATCCGCACGCAGGTAGCAGAAATCTTGATTCGGGTATCGTGCATAATCTTATGAGTTTCGCGAACCATCTTCCATTCCTCGGATGTATATCCGGCCTCCTGAAAGCTGCCGATATGAGGAAAGGCATTAAAGGCGAGCTGTTGAGGTAAAACTCTCGAGGCAGCATGCGAAATATAGGACACAGGAGCTTTCTCCTGCTTCCTGCTTCCTGCTTCCTGCTTCGCCATAATCTCCTTAGTCTCTTCCCAAAGCTGTTTTACAGCCCCCTGACCAGCTCCGGAGGCAGCCTGAAAGGTAGTTACAACTATCCGCTTAATCCCCGCCTTCCTATATATCGGCCATAGCGCTATTACCATTTGGATAGTAGAACAATTAGGATTGGCAATTATACCTTTATGCTTTTTAATATCCCCGGCATTTACCTCAGGGATAACCAAAGGCACACCCTGTTTCATCCGAAAATCAGCCCCGTTATCAATTACCACGCTACCTCTTTTAACTGCATCAGGAGCAAATATAATTGCTGCGCCCTTCTCTCCCTCGGTTCCGGCAAACAAAGCTATGTCTATACCATCAAAACCATCAGGAGAAATAGCCTTTACCTTATACGTAACCCGGTCTACCTGAATATTACGGCTTGAGCGCGCAAAGACACGCAGCTGCTTAACCGGAAATTTACGCAGCCGCAGACTGCGCAGCATCTGAATACCAACTGCCCCTACGCCAACAACGGCTACATTGTATTTTTTCATCTTAACTCTCCAAATACTCAACAACCAAATCCCCTACCCCGGAAGTTGAGTACCCCATTCTGCCCGCAGCCAAAGATTTCAATTTGGTTCTGGCCACCTTAATTACGGAATTCTCAACAGCCTTGGCTGCCAAAGGTTCTCCTAAATTCTCCAGCATCATCGAAAGCGCGCAGATAGCCGCGAGAGGATTAATTATGTTACGGCCCGTATATTTAGGAGCAGAACCTCCAATAGGCTCAAACATCGAAACACCCGCTGGATTGATATTCCCGCCGGCGGCAATCCCCATACCTCCCTGGATCATCGCTCCTAAATCAGTAATAATATCCCCAAACATATTATCGGTTACGATTACATCAAACCATTCGGGATTCTTAATAAACCACATACACGTCGCGTCCACATGAGCATAATCCGTCTGAATATCAGGATACTGCTTGGCGACATCCTTAAAAGTCCTCTCCCATAAATCCCAGGCAAAGGTAAGAACGTTGGTTTTACCACAAAGAGTAAGCTTTTTCTTTTTATTACGCCGGCGCGTATATTCAAACGCATAGCGTATACAACGCTCAACACCCCTGCGGGTATTATAGGAAGTCTGTATAGCGATCTCATCGGATGAACCCTTATCCCGGAACTCCCCCATTCCCTTGTATAAACCTTCTGAGTTTTCCCGCACAACTACAAAATCTATATCCGCGGGTGTTTTATCCTTTAAACAACAAAATTTTTCCGTATAAAGCTTTACCGGACGAAGATTGATATACTGATCAAGCCCAAAACGCAGCTTCAGCAATATCCCACATTCCAATATCCCCGGTTTTACCTCAGGATGCCCAATCGCGCCTAAATAAATAGCATTAAAGCCCCGCATCCGGGATAATTCTTCATCAGTCAGGATGTTGCCGGTTTTTAAAAACCGCTCGCCCCCAAAATCAAAAACCTGCGTGTCGTATTTAAAATTGAATTTCTCAGCTGCTGCCTGAAGAACCTTCAAGCCCTCATTTACTACCTCTGGCCCCGTCCCATCCCCGGGAATTACGGCAATTTTATGCATTTTTAATGAGCACATAACTTATGGAGCACGAAGTGCGCCATAAGTTATAAGTGCGAATTAAACCCTTGACATTTTACTTAAATCACTTTTTCGCTAAAAAATGTCAAGGGTAAGTTCGGACACATAAGTTATGTTCGCTTCGCTCCATAACTTATGTCCTCACTTATTTTTAATATAATTCATCAACCCGCCACAGAGAATAATCTCTTGTAAGAATCCGGTGAAGGGTTGAGTCTTATAAATCTCTTTTTGACTTAGGTTTTTAATTATACCGCTGTTTATATCAATCTCCAATCTGTCTTTAGCCCCAATCTTATCTATGTCTTCACACTCCAAAAAAGGCAATCCGATATTAATCGCATTCCTAAAGAATATTGCCGCAAAGCTTCTGGCAATCACCGCATTTATACCACAGCCCCTTATTGCCACAGGAGCGTGCTCCCGGGACGAACCACATCCGAAATTCTTTCCCGCTACGATAATATCGCCTGTTTTAACAACCCTGCTGAAATCCGGTCTGATAGTCTCCATGCAGTGGCTCCCCAATTCTCCGGCATCAGTCGAAATCAGATATTTAGCGGCAATAATATCGTCGGTATTTATATTATCCCCAAATTTGTGAACCTTACCCTTAATAATCATCTATCCCTCGCTCAGTAGTAACCAGATTAAGAGTAACCAGTAACCGGAAGTTAAATTACAAGCACCAAATAACAAATCACAAACAATATACAATTACCAAAATTACAATGAGCAAAACCATATCGGTTTTGGTCATTTGGTAATTAGAATTTGTAATTTGTTTGGAATTGTATTTTGGAATTTAAACATTCTGGTTTCTTTGAAGCTTTACTTATATCTCCTCTGGATGCGTAATTCTTCCTGTTATGCTGGATGCTGCTGCAACTGCCGGGCTGGCTAAATAAACAAAAGACTTAGGGCTGCCCATCCTGCCGACAAAATTACGGTTCGTAGTTGCCAGGCATGTTTCGCCTTCAGCCAGAACTCCCATATGCCCCCCCAGACACGGCCCACAGGTTGGTGTAGAAAATAAGCCGCCGGCTTTAACAAAAATCTCGGTCAAGCCTTCATTTACCGAATCAAGATAAATCTTCTGGGTAGCAGGAATTATAATCATTCTCAGGCCGGGCTTAATCTTCCTGCCCTTTAATATCCCTGCCGCAATCCTTAAATCCGAAATCCTGCCGTTGGTGCAAGAACCAATTACAACCTGGTCAATCTTAATACCGCTTAACGCACTTACCGGCTTAACATTCCCGGGTAAATGCGGACAAGAAACCTGTGGCTCTAACATAGAAACTTCCCACTCGTAAATCTTTTCATAATGAGCATCCTTATCGCTGTTTAACTTTGTCTGCAGCTTGTGGTAATCTGTAATCCGTAATCTCTTTCTAGCGGGCATGGATCTTGAATTATGCGCTTGCTTAACATAATCAAAAGTGATCTCATCCGGCTCAATAACACCGGCACGCGCCCCTGCCTCAATAGCCATATTACACATGGTAAATCTATCATCAATAGGTAACTTACGAATTACCTTCCCTGAAAATTCCATAACCATAGACATTGCTCCGTCCACGCCGATTTTACCAATAGTATATAGTATTAAATCCTTCCCCCCAACCCACTTGCTTAATTTACCGGTATAGATAAACCTCAATGAACGCGGCACCTTCAACCAGCACTTTCCGTCAACAAAAACACGGGCCAAGTCTGTTGAGCCAACCCCGGTAGAAAAGCAGCCCAGTGCCCCATAGGTGCAGGTATGCGAATCTGCGCCGATAACCAAATCGCCGGAAGAAACCAAACCCTTCTCCGGCAATAGGGCATGCTCAATGCCCATACGGCCCACCTCGAAATAATTTTTAATCTTCTGTTCAGCTGCAAAATCAGCTAAAATCTTAGCTTGATTAGCGCTTCTTAAGTCCTTGGCGGGGAGAAAATGATCAGGGACAAGAACGATCTTACCGGGATTAAATACCTTCCTGAATCCTGCCTTCCTGAACTTCTCAATTGCTAAAGGCGCTGTAATATCATTACCCAGAGCTAAATCTACTTTTGCCTCAATAAAGTCGCCCGGACTTATCTGCTTGCTATCAGTATGTAAAAGTAATATCTTCTCGGCAATTGTATATGGCATCGTCGTAACCCCATACTTACGTATGGGTAATTTTGCAGGCGTAAGCCTGCAGTCCTATGATTATTTGAATCTTTTTACAATGAGAGTAGCATTATGCCCGCCAAAACCCAGGGAATTAGACATAACTGCATTTACAGCGGCTTTACGGGCAAGATTAGGAACGTAATCCAGGTCGCAATCAGGATCAGGATATTCATAATTTATGGTAGGCGGGACGATACTGTGCTTAATGGCAAGACAGCTAATTACAAGCTCTACTCCGCCGGCGGCGCCCAATAGATGTCCGAGCATTGACTTAGTAGAACTAATCATCACCTTCTTCGCGTAAACTCCAAATGCCTTTTTTATCGCCATAGTTTCAGTCTTATCGTTCAGTTTCGTTGAGGTTCCGTGGGCATTGATATAACTTATATCCCCGGGATTCATCCCTGCGTCTCGCAAGGCTAACTCCATTGCCCGCGTAGCTCCCCGTGCTTGCGGATCGGGCGCAGTTATATGATAGGCATCACATGACATCCCATAACCAACCACCTCCGCGTAGATATTTGCTTTTCTTTTGATTGCATGATCCAAAGACTCCAACACTACAACCCCCGCGCCCTCAGACATAATAAAACCATCTCGCTGTTTATCAAAGGGCCGACTTGCCTTTTGCGGCTCGTCATTTCTGCAGGAAAGCGCACGAACAGAGCAAAAACCGGCTACCGCTAATGGCACAATGGCACTCTCTGTCCCCCCGGTAATCATTATATCGGCATCACCTCGTTCAATAATCCTAGAAGCATCTCCGATAGCATGAGAACCGGAAGCGCAAGCTGTAACCACACAAAAATTAGGCCCTTTAAAACCAAAAGTAATCGCCACCAATCCGGAGGCCTCATTAACAATTAACTTAGGAATTAAAAATGGAGAAACCTTTGATGGGCCACTCTTTAAAAAAACCTTATGTTCTTTCTCGATAATCTGCAAACTCCCGATACCTGAACCGATTACAACTCCAATCCGCTCACAATTCTCTTTATCTAGGGCTAAATTAGCATCCTCTACTGCCTGTTTTGAAGCCGCAACCGCGTACTGAACAAATTGCTCCATACGGCGCGCATCGTGCGGCGCAATAGCATAATCCTGCGGATTAAACTGCTTTACCTCTCCGGCTATCCGGCTATCGAATTCTGCGGCGTCAAAAGAGGTAATCTTACCAATTCCGGATTTACCCTCGACTAACCCCTTCCATAGATCAGACACATTATTACCCAAAGGAGAAATCGCACCTAACCCGGTTACCACAACCCTGTTGCTCATAATCTTGTTTCCCCTAACATTAATTGGGGTTAAATTCATCATTTAATCCCAATTAATCTGGGGGTAAAAATTTGCCCCGTATTCAGCGGGGCAAAAATCTTAACCTGTTGTCCTATCAACTAACCAATTTACTTATTCGCAGTTTTCTCTTCAATGTATTTAACTGCATCGCCGACGGTAGACATCTTTTCTGCGTCCTCATCGGGTATTTCAATTCCGAATTCCTCTTCTAAGGCCATAACCAACTCCACAGTATCCAAAGAATCGGCTCCTAAATCATCAATAAATGATGCTGTCGGAGTTACCTCTTCAGGCTTTACTCCTAATTGCTCAGCAATTATTGACTTAACTTTTTCTTCTGCTGCCATTTTTCCTCCTCAAATGAGCACATAACTTATGGAGGCGATAACCGACATAAGTTATAAAGTGCGAATTTGACCCTTGACATTTTACTTAAATCACTTTTTCGCTAAAAAATGTCAAGGGTAAGTTCGGACAGATAAGTTATGTTCGCTTCGCTCCATAACTTATGTCCTCACTTAAACCATACCTCCATCCACTATTATTGTTTGCCCCGTAATGTAATTTGCCTCTTGAGAAGCCAAAAACAAACACGCGTTTGCTACATCCACAGGTTTACCAAACCGCCTCAAGGCAATCTCCTCAAGCAACTTACCCCTTATCTCCCCGGGCAGTTTTTCGGTCATCCGGGTCTGAATAAAGCCGGGCGCAACTGCATTAACATTTATATTGCGCGAACCTAATTCTTTTGCTGTTGTTTTTGTAAGAGCGATTATACCTGCTTTTGAAGCTGAATAATTTGCCTGACCGGCATTACCAATCAGTCCGATAATTGAGGCAATATTAATTATCTTGCCTGTCTTTTGTTTCAGCATTACCCGGGAAACGGCTTTAGTGCAATAAAATACACCGGTAAGATTTACCTTTATTACCATTTCCCAATCAGCCTCACCCATTCTTAAGATAAGATTATCGCGGGTGATGCCGGCATTGTTAATTAATATATCAATCTTTTTAAACTTGTCAAGAATTTTATTTATTACGCCTTGAACCTTAGGGAATTGCGTAACATCTAATTCCTCTGCTTCGGCTTTCCTGCCCATAGCCTCAATTTCCTGCTTTACCTTTGCTGCCTGTTCAACATTGACATCTGCGACAATTATATCTGCCCCTTCTCTTGCAAAGGTTAAACAAATCTGATAGCCAATCCCCTGAGCTGCGCCAGTAACCAAAACTACCTTATCTTTAAATTTCATTGCCATTTCTTCCACCCCCGGCAACATCCTCTCTGCTCTCAATACTTATCACCTTTACAGCCGGATCGATTTTGCGGATTAATCCTTTTAACACCCTACCCGGCCCAATCTCGAAGAATCTATTCACCCCCTGCCCTATCATAAATCTTACTGATTTCTCCCAAAAAACCGAACCGGTTAGCTGTTGAATTAAGTTTTCTCTTATTTCATCAGGTGTGCCTACGGGTAAAGCAGTAACGTTACTGACTACGGTAATCTTGGGTTTCTCTATATTTATATTATTTATCGCGCTTGCAAGTTTTTGACCTGCTAATTCCATTAAACAAGAATGAAATGCCCCACTTACCCCCAAACCAATAGCCCGTTTTGCTCCATGAGCTAAAGCTAAACTATTAGCCTTATCCACTGCCTGTGTTTCGCCGCTGATAACCACCTGGCCCGGACAGTTCAAATTCGCGATCTGTGCTCCTGATTCCAGAATAATCGATTCTAATTTATCTAATCCCAATCCTAAGATACAAGACATTTTACCGGGCTTTTTAGCTGCCGCCTCATCCATAGCCCTTGCCCGGAGAGCAACAAGAGAAAGGCCATCCTCAAAAGTCATAGCCCCCGCCGCAACCAAAGCAGTATATTCACCCAAGCTTAAACCTGCCGTATAACAAGCACGAGGTGTAGAACCACAGGCACAAAATGCCTCCAGGGCCGCGACGCTCACAGTAAATATTGCCGGCTGACAATTTACCGTTTGCGTTAACTCTTCATCCGGACCGTTAAAACATAATTTAGTAAGTGGAAAATCTAATATACTGTCTGCCGCATCAAAAATTCTTTTGCTTTCAGGAAAAGATTCATACAAATCCTTACCCATACCCGTATATTGGGATCCCTGCCCGGGAAATACGAACGCAACTCGTTCCATTGTTATATTGATTCGAGAATAAAACGGTATGACAATGTAACAATTTAATCCTAATTTTTACCACTTGATAACGCATGCCCCCCAAACCAATCCACCGCCAAAGGCATCAATAAGTACAATATTCCCCTTTTTAATACAGCCGGATTTTATTGCTTCGCAAAGCGCAATTGCCGTTGATGCTGAAGACATATTGCCGTATTTATCGATATTAAGATAAATCTTCTCTTGAGATATGCCCAATTTATTCGCCATACTCATTAATATGCGCACATTTGCCTGATGCGGAATAACCCAATCTACATCCTTGCTCTCAAGCCCGGCAAGTTTAATCGCCTCCCGAGCCGAATTAACCATAATCTTAACTGCCAATTTATAGAGTTCGTTACCACGCATCTTAATATAATGCAAACGATTATCTATACTTTTATGAGTAGCGGGAATTCGCGAACCGCCACCCGGCAACATTAATAGGTCGCTTAAAGTGCCATCGCTGCCTAAATATGTTGAGATAATTCCGCCTGATGCAACCGGAGCCAACACTGCGGCTCCCGCACCATCGCCAAATAACACACAGGTATTTCTATCCTGCCAGTCGGTAATCGAAGAAAGAACCTCACTACCAACAATCAAGGCATTCTTATAGGTACCACACAAGAGAAATTGCTGAGCGGTAACCAATGCATAAACAAATCCGGAGCAAGCTGCCGAAACATCAAAACTAGCAGCCTTCTTTGCCCCTAAACCTCTCTGCAGAAAACAAGCCGTAGAAGGAAACTCCATATCAGGAGTAATTGTAGCCACAATAATCAAATCTAAATCCTCAGCTAAAATTCCCGCATCCTCCAGGGCTTCCTTGGCCGCATTTATCGCTAAATCGCTTGATGCCTGACCATCAGAGACCAAATGACGCGTTTTTATACCCGTACGCGTAGTAATCCACTCATCCGAAGTATCTACCATCTTCTCTAAATCATTATTACTTAAGATCTTTTCGGGTAAATACTTTCCAACTCCGATTATTCCTACTTTTTTCATTTATAGTTTACAGATAATTAAGTTATATCTGAGGTTAACTTGATATTG
>JAUXFU010000112.1 GCA_030622705.1 Candidatus Omnitrophota bacterium
CCGTCAATAATTACACTGGTATCTACGATAACCGCTTCCTCTTTATGATCCTGACGTTTTAAGCGCACATAAGGAATAATCAGACTAAACTCATCCTTTCCCTGTAAACCAATAACCATGCCCAAATAACAAAAGATTAGAGTCAAGACACCCCGAACTAGACTTAAGGTTTCATCAGGTATGGATAACAACCTAATTGCGTCTCCAACTAATTTTGCCATAATTAAACCCAGGATAAGCCCAAATACAGCGCTGGATAAACCTTTACTGGAAACACGACGCATACCAAGTTCTACAAAGATAATGCAAAGACTCGCCAATACTCCTATCCCAAATCCTAAAAAGCTATTTCCCGTTAATCCGTAACCAAAAATAGCAGAAACAACAATGAATAAAATGCGTACCAACAAAAGATTCATTTAATTATTCCCTCCTTAAACGATAACATAAACCCCGCCTTTCTTATTCTGCCTTTATACCATCTTACCAAAAAGACGGATTGGATTCATTCGCATAATTTACGTAGTTATGATTTCTTTTCGGCGGCTCGTAAATCATACGTCCCTTAAAATAACACCCAGCGATTCCTTTAACGAAGAAACCGGTTTAAGCTCTATATTATTGCCCTTATAATCCAATCTCGATAGATCCGCCCCCGGTAAAACACAAATCTTAAATCCTAATCTTTCTGCCTCGTTTATTCGCTGTCCTGCATGTAAGATGCTGCGGATTTCTCCCGCAAGCCCAACCTCGCCAAGGATTAAACCATCATCTAAAATGGGTTTATCCTGAAACGCCGAAGCAATTGCAGCACTAACCCCTAAATCCGCGGCAGGGTCTTCTATCTTTATTCCTCCTACAACATTAACAAAAACATCTTCGCTTTCCAGATGAAACCCGATCCTTTTCTCTAATACAGCTAACAAAAGATTCATCCGGTTGAAATCAAAACCCTGACTGCGCCGACGGGCATAACCAAAACCGGAATGACTTACTAATGCCTGTATCTCCACTAGCAAGGGGCGGCTGCCCTCCATAACCGATACAACTACCGTTCCCGAGGCTCCCCTGGAACGCTGACTAAGAAACATCTCTGAGGGATTATCTACCTCTTTTAACCCATAGGCAGACATTTCAAAAACCCCGATTTCGTTAATAGAGCCAAACCGGTTCTTTACTGCCCTTAAAATCCGATACATTGCGAAACGGTCTCCCTCAAAATAAAGCACGGTATCAACAATATGCTCCAGAACACGCGGGCCGGCAATTATCCCCTCCTTGGTTACATGACCAATAATAAATAAACTTATCCCCTGCGATTTAGCAAGCATCATCAGGCGGCTCGCGCACTCTCTAACCTGACTGACGCTGCCGGGGGAAGAACTAATCTCCTGGCTAAAAATCACCTGAATAGAATCAATAAATACAACCTTAGGATGCACCCTATCAATATATTCCGTAATTAAAGAAAGGTCGGTCTGGTTAACTATATACAGATAATCCCCGCCTATCTTTGCGCCCAGCCGATCGGCGCGCATCTTGGTTTGCCCAATAGATTCCTCGCCGCTGACATAAAGCACGGGAGTTTTCTGCTCGGTCAATTTAGCCGAGATCTGTAAAGAAAGAGTCGATTTGCCGACACCCGGGTCGCCGCCGATTAATATAACCGATCCCGGAACAATCCCGCCACCTAAGACCATATCCAATTCCTGGATATTCGTCTTCAGTCGTTCAATGCCTTCACAGGAAACATCTCTTAATAGAATTGGCTCATCTTTAAAAACCACTGCCCTATCTTTGGATTTCAATATCGGCGCAGTATAAGTCTCTTCAACAAAAGAATTCCAGCTGCCGCAATCCGGACATCTGCCCAGCCACTTTGGCGCCTGATAACCGCAATTCTGACAACTAAATACTACCTTAGTCTTCATTATTTCCGTATCGCGTCTAGCGTAGTGCGCATTGCGAAAAACTTTTACGCACAACGCATCACGCACGACGAATTAATTATCGCTTTTTCTTCTCGCTCGTCTTCCAGAATAACTTCCATGGATGACGCCGAATATCGCTAATTAAAGCCTCTAATTCCTGATAAAGAGTATCGTCATAAAGCAGCCTGCCGACTGTCCCTTGTTCTGCCTGGCGGATATCGCTGATTAACCCCTCTAATTCCTGATAAAGCTTATCATCATTAAGCAGCATTCCGACTGTCCCTTCGCCTGCCTTCAACTTATGAACAATCTCCTGCAAATCCTTAACCAGTTGTTGTCCACTACTAACCAATTCATGCATCATAAGCGGAGTATTGCCAAACAGTGTATCTCCGGGCTTTAAAAAAGTCTTGAATTCAGAAGGCGGTATTATCTCAATATATTTTTCCCCCAATAACCCTAATGTTTCTATATACGCCTTAGAGCCTGAAGGTACCAAAATTGACTTCTTTATCCGGGCAAGAACTTCTATCTGTATTGTATTATCCTGTTTACCTTCAAGAATATTAACCTGGGTAACCTCGCCTACCTCTACTCCGGAAAACCTCACCGGAGAACCGGATTGAACCCCACAGACGTTACTAAAAATAAACCTCATTGAGTAAACTGAGCCATAATTCCTTATATTACCTATCTTAAATACAAACGCAGCAAGAATAAATATGCCCACAAAAACGAATGCTCCAACCTTTAATTCTAATCTACTTTTATCCATATGCTCCTCGCTATTGCTTATTCTTAATTTAAGCCGATAGGATATTGTTTTGCATTCTTAAAATTAGCTCTACCCGCTGCACACTCGCTCCTTTTTATTCCACAGGACAAAAATATCACTTAAGACACGCCTTCTCTCTATTTTTAAACCGGCTCTATGGCGGAAAGACCGTTTTCTCCTTCAGTTATTGGACCAGAGGATAAACCATTGATAAATTGATGAATTACGGGATGATCGGTATTACGCAGCTCATCGGGAGAACCAGAACCAATAATCTTGCCTTGATAAAGCATGACGACCCGATCGGCAATCTTAAATGCGCTCTTCATATCGTGGGTAACCGCAATTGAGGTCACTCTTAGCTTATCATGCAGACTTTTGATTAAATCATTGATAATATCGGCGGTAATAGGGTCGACTCCGGTTGTCGGTTCGTCATAAAGCATAATCCTCGGCCTTATACAGATTGCCCGTGCCAGAGCTACACGCTTCTTCATTCCTCCGCTTAATTCCGACGGCATAAGATCCTCGACTCCCCAAAGGCCAACCATTGCCAGCGACTCCCGCACCCGTTGAGCAATTTCATTTCTCCCCAATCGTTGATGCTCAATAAGGGCAAACCCTACATTATCAATTACGCTCAATGAATCAAAAAGCGCGCTGGACTGAAAAAGCATTCCCATCTCAAGCCGCAGCGCATTAAGACCATACTCATCCATAATTGTAATATCCCGTTTATCAACCCATACCCTGCCTTTATCCGGCTTTAAGATACCGATAATATGTTTTAGTAATACTGATTTACCACACCCTGAACGCCCGATAATCACCGTAGTCTTACCATCTTCAATCTTAAGATTTAACCCGATAAGAACTTTTTGGTTGTTAAAAGACTTGTGTAGATCCTCAATCTTAATCATCTTTTAATCACGGATGTTCGCGGATTTTATCCACGCAATCAATCCGCGTCTCTAAACTAAATCAGCGGTAATCCGCGTCCTCAATCAATCCGCGGTAATCCGCGTTCTAAGGAAAAACAAAATAGAAAACAGCTGTAAAAAAGCAATCGGAAATAATAATCAGAATAAATGCACTAACTACCGTATTAGTAGTTGCCTGTCCAACGCCCTCAGCGCCGCCTGTCACCCTAAGCCCATGATAACAACTAGTTAAAGCAATAATCATCCCAAAGACAATAGTTTTAAATAAACCGGAAAATA
>JAUXFU010000177.1 GCA_030622705.1 Candidatus Omnitrophota bacterium
GGGATACAGGTTTCTTAAGCGAAATGATCCCTTTTGCCGATGGCAGTAAGGGTACGCTTTATAACCATCTTGTCAGGGCAATTGATTATTCCTTTAAACACCTTGGCCGGCATAAACTGCCTTTAATGGGATACGCTGACTGGAACGATTGCCTTAATAATATGGGCCCGGGGGCAGAGAGTGTTTGGGTTGGTCAACTGCTCTGTTTTGTGTGTAAAGAAATGGCCAGATTAGGTGATTTTTTAGATAAGAAAAAGGATAGCTTGAGATTTAAAGGCTTAGCCGTCAGGATGCAGGAGACAATTAACCGGGTTGCCTGGGATGGCAATTGGTATATCCGCGCTTTTGACAGTAAGGGCAGGCCGGTTGGTTCTTCTTCCTGCCGCGAGGGTAAGATTTACCTTAATACCCAATCTTGGGCCGTGCTTGCCGAAATTGCCCCCCGCGAGAGATTGGTTAAGTGTATGGATATGGTAGCAAGGTATCTTAGCACCGATTACGGGGTAATGCTTCTTAGCCCGCCATACAGGAGTTTTGATCCGCGAATAGGCGCAATCGGGACATTTACTCCCGGGTTAAAAGAAAATAGCGGTATTTTCTGTCATGCTAATCCATGGGCAGTAATTGCTGAAACTATGCTTGGCCGGGCAGAGAGGGCATTCGATTACTATAAAAAGATTGCTCCCACTACCCATAATAAGATTGCCCAGATACATATGACTGAAGTTTACGTCTATTCTCAGTTTATTGCGGGTAAGGATAGTCCTGAATTTGGACGGGCAAGAAATTCCTGGCTTACGGGTGCTGCAACCTGGAATTTTATTGCGGCTACGTGGTATATTTTAGGTATCCGTCCGGATTATCAGGGGCTGAAGATTTTGCCTTGTGTCCCCGGGCAATGGAAGGGATTTCAGGTGAAGCGGGAATTTCGGGGCGTAATATATGATATTGAGGTAGTTAATTCTAATCGGGTATCCGCAGGGGTGGAGTCTTTCATGGTAGACGGCAGGCAGATAAAAGGCAATGTCCTGCCGTTGTTTAAGCCGGGAAGTTCTCATCAAGTTAAGCTTGTAAAGACCGTTTCTAAATAACCTCAATAATATTATAGAGTTAGGCTAGAGGTGTCCTCGGGGACAGTTCTAGCAAAACCTAGTGCCAGCCATAGTGTTAAGTAGAAACGGCCTCAAAAGAGGGAGAGAGAGATGTCAGATGAGAAGGCGTTTGTTTCTATAATTAATCCGATTCGCAATACAGAGAGGACATTAGAGAGTTGTCTTCAGTCATTAATTGAGCTGGATTACCCCAGAGAGAAATTAGAGTTTATCTTTTCCGATGGGGGCAGTACTGATTCCACTGTTCGGATAATTCAGGATTGGCAGAAGCGCTATCCTCAGATAAAATTAGTTACGGTTGCTAACTGTAAATCTCCGGGGCAGGCAAGAAATGCTGCCTTGAAGGTAGCACAGGGAGATTATATATTATTTACTGATGGCGATTGCGTTGTGCGTAAGGATTGGGTTGATAAGATTCTAATACCGTTTTTTAAGGATAAAAAGGTTGGTATGGTTGGCGGAGAAATTCTTACCTTGCGCACAGATAAGGATAATGATGTAGAGGCATATTGTGAAGAAACCGGATTTTTGTCGGTCTCCGGCCGCTGTTACCTGACCTGCGCGGGTTATTACCCTGAGATAAAAAGAGACCTGCCTCATGAATTAAACGGCAACATCCATTCCCCTTTTTTTGCTACCGCAAATGCCGCGGTAAGCAAAGAGGCAATTGAGGCTGTTGGCAGGGAATTCTGGCATGAGATAACCAGTGAGGATGTTGATTTTTCTATCCGGATTATTAAAAAGGGGTTCAGGCTTTTCTTTCAGCCGGATGCGGTTGTCGAGCATATGCACCGGGTGACTCTCGAGGCTTACTGTAAACAGCTATTCGGCTATGGTTTTGGCCATCCCTTGTCGGTACAAGTTCATGCTAAAAAGATATTTGAGGTTTGCCTGCAATATTTTGGGTATATCTATATACCGGTTCCTTGTTTTATCAAGGGCGTAGTTTACATCGGCAATTTTCATTTGATGCATATTTTTGGCGCGCTCTTTTTAATCCAGCTTTTTCTTGCTTCGTTTAATTCCGGTTTATTTAACGGGTGGATTCTTTTCTCAGGTTTGCTTTCTCTTATATTCGGGATTTCATACTTTCTGCCGGCGTTTAAGCTAAATCCAAAGAGTAAATTTTTAGCCTGGGCTAAGATTAGGTACCTCTCTAACTGGGCTTTGATGCGGGGTGGATTTAAGGGGATGAGGGAATGGAAGGTTTTTTATATTGAGTCAAGCTGGTAAGTGAAGACATAACTTAGCGAACGATAGTGAAGCTAAGTTATATGTCTGAACTTACCCCCACACCAATTGTTAAACGATCAGTTTTGAGCCTAATTGGTGTGGGGGTCAATTCGCACTTATCA
>JAUXFU010000093.1 GCA_030622705.1 Candidatus Omnitrophota bacterium
CAGGAAATCCTTTCTATCCTGCCTGAAGCCGATAAAGAGAAAATACTAAAAAAATTAAAATTAGGGCAGAAAGAGTTACACCGGTGGAATGATATTACTCAAAAAATGAATATTATTATTAACAATAAAGGTATTTTAGGTCAGTTTGACGGATATTTCGGATTGAAGGAATTAGACTGGGATAAATACCGGACAAAATATAGAAATATCCAACGGCTGGATAGAATTTTGAAGGCTGTGGGAAAATCGCCGGATGAATACAAGATTTCAAAACAGGCGGATGCGCTTATGATTTTCTATCTTTTGCCTTTATCTGAGATTGCGGATATTTTAGGGAAACTGGGATATAATTTCGACAAAAACAAACTAAAGAAAAACTATGAATATTATGTGCGCAGGACTACTCATGGGTCTTCTTTAAGTAAGATTGCGCATTGTTTGATAGCCCGGCAGCTTAAAATGTCTCAGGTATCGTGGTCGTGGTTTGTAGATATCCTGGAATCTGATTTTTATGATACTCAAGGCGGAACAACGCCGGAGGGAATCCATACCGGGGTTATGGGCGGGGCAATTGATGTTGTTAGGCGGGGTTTTGCCGGAATAAATGTACTAAAAGACCGGATCAGGATTAAGCCCCAGCTTCCTAAAAATTGGCAGAGGCTTAAATTGAAACTTCGTTATAAACAGAGGTGGTTGTCTATATCCATAACAAAATATCAAGTTAGTATTTTGATTCAGGGCGCAACAGCAAAATCAGTAAAGATACCCGTGGAAATCAACGGTAAGGTTTATTACCTGCCTTTAGGAAAGAGCTGCAGAGTTTCCCTGCGCGGAAAATGAGAATAAAAGGAGCAAAAAGATGTTTAATCTAAAAGACTTAGGGGATATGACTAAGTTGACTAATCAGGCAAAAGAGATACAAAAGCAGCAGGAGCACAGCCAAGAACAACAGGTTAATCTGTTAAGCCGGATAGCTAATACGCTCGAACAGATACTATCCGAGCTAAAGAGCAGGAAGTAAGTTATATGGATACCGCGTAATGCCTCTGGTTACCCCTGTAAAAAATATAGACGATCCCAGAATATCAATCTACCGTTCGCTTAAGGGCAGTAAGCCGAAGAACAACGGTATCTTTATTGCCGAAGGAGATAAAGTCGTTGGCGCATTATTAAAGACCGAACTCAAACTTCTCTCTGTGCTGATGACTAAGGAATGGTTTCAGAGATTTCGCCGGGAATTCGATAAAAAGGATAAAAAAGACACCCGCATTTATATTATGGAGCGCAGGGAGATTGAAAAGGTGGTTGGTTTCAATCTCCACCAGGGCTTAATGGCGACAGCAAGGGCTCCTCTTAAGCTGTCCTTAACTCAGGCCTGCAGGTCTTGGGGTTCACCACATCTTCTTCTGGCATTCAACGGAATCAGGGACGCGGAGAATATAGGTTTGATTGTGCGTAACTGTGTTGCTTTTGGCGTTGATACGATAATAGTGGACAAGAATTCTTCTGATCCCTATTTACGCAGGGCGGTACGGGTTTCCATGGGGACGATTTTTCGGATGCCGGTTGTGTATACGGATTGTCTTTATGCCGCGTTGAAGCGGCTCAAACAAAGGTTTAAAACCCGGATAATAGCTGCGGCGCCGGGTAAGGGAAACGGGATTCTAACTAAGACGGATTTCTCAGGAAATATCTGTGTTGTTTTTGGCAACGAAGAAAAAGGGCTATCAGAAGACGTGCTAAGAATAGCTACTTTAGCTGTGAGAATTCCCATATCAACAGAGTTAGACTCTTTGAATGTTTCTTGCGCCAGCGCGATATTCCTACATCATATTGCGGCCGGCAGAAGAACAGCTTAAGAATAAAACCCGAACTAATTCCCTCTCCATTTTCGCGCTAAGCGAAAAACCTATGTAGATAAAACCGAATGGGCGTATATAAAGATCTCATAATTTTTATAATTGGTTTTTTAGTAATCATAAAGAGCGCGGATTTCTTCACCTGCGGAGCTGAGGGCATAGCTAGGGCTTTTAGAATCCCCAGGGTTATCATAGGCTTGACAATCGTAAGTTTAGCAACCACTGCCCCAGAGTTTGTAATTTCCACCTTTTCTTCTTATATTGGCGTAGGGGGGATGGCTGTGGGCAATGCCTTAGGCTCATGTATAGTAAATATCGGATTGGTTTTAGCTGTAGCGGCTATAATTAAGGCAGTTAACTTCAACCCCCGGGTTATAAAACAGGAATTACTGTTTCTTATAACTGTCGCTATCATCCTATATCTTCTTATATTAGACGGCAGCTTAACTTTCTGCGATGGGCTGTTTCTTTCTTTTCTTTTGGCGGCCTTCTTGGGTTACGTAATCTTAAGAGGGCTTAAATCCAGAAGCCAAAGCCAACAGATAGCGCCGTCAGACTATAACCTGAAGAAAGACGGCTTTAAATTCTTAATCGGCGCCTTAGGGGTTATTCTGTCTGCTAAATATGCTATTATTCCCAGCGGTATTCATATTGCCAGTTTCCTGGGGGTTCCGGAGATTGTTATTGGTCTTTCTATGGTTGCTTTTGGGACTTCGCTTCCTGAGTTGGTAACGGCTGTGGTCGCCAGTGTTAAAAGAATGGGAGATTTGGCCGTAGGGAACGTAATCGGAGCCAATATACTGAATATCTTGTGGGTGTTGGGCGTTTCTTCGATGATTAGCCCCTTAAATATAGATTCGCAGACCAAAACTACCACAATGCCAATAGTTATTTTTATCACCATGTTGATGTTTGTATTTTTAAGAACCAGATTCAGATTAACCAGAAATGAAGGATTGTCGCTTTTTGCTATATACGCAGGATACATCTTCTATATTTTTAAATTTGCCTATAGCGCTTAAGAACCGACTCTTTACTTAAAGATGAAGCCAATTACTACCCAGCAGGCAAAAGAGATTGACTCAAGAGTAATCCGTGAATTAGGTATACCTACTTTAATCCTGATGGAGAATGCCGGCATAAGGATCGCGGATTTCATCTTAGGGTTGTTAACCAAAAAGAGAAACACAAACGCGGCTGTGTTCTGTGGTAAAGGCAACAACGCCGGTGATGGCCTGGTGGTTAGCCGTCAGCTCCTCAGCGCTGGGATGGATATAGATACATTCCTGCTTGCCCCCGCAGGCTCTCTATCTTCCGCCGCAAGGAAGAATTTAAGGATTCTAAAAAAGATAACAAAAAGGATTTGGCAGATTAAGACTGAAAACGATATACAAAAACTCAACCTTTCTTCCTATGAAGTATTAGTTGACGCTATCTTTGGTATTGGTTTAAGGGGTAAGGTAGAGGGAATTTTCAAGACAGCCATCCAAAGAATGAATTCATCCAAAAAGACTATTGTTTCTGTTGATGTGCCTTCGGGCTTGGATGCTGACAAGGGACGCGTTTTAGGGGCGGCTGTCAAGGCGGATTATACCGTAAGCCTTGTTGCCGCGAAAAAGGGGCTTTTAATCAATCAGGGCCCGGTATTTACCGGCAAGCTTATCATAAAACAAATTGGATTCCCGGGGTAAAACAAACTAAGCAGCTTCGGAGTAAGCTTTCAGATAACTCCGAAAAAAAGGAGGCGAGAGATTCGATGATTAACATAGAAGACTTCAGGAAATTAGATATTCGCGTAGCCAGGGTTATTGAGGTAGAAGATCATCCTAACGCGGATAGATTATTCGTGCTAAAGATTGATACCGGTCAGAAACAAAAACAAATAGTAGCCGGGATTAAGGATTTTTACAAAAAGGAAGACTTATCCGGCAGACAGGTTGTGATTGTTGATAATTTAGAGCCGGTAACCATAAGAGGCCAGGTTTCCGAGGGGATGCTTTTGGTTGCGCATGGTGATGAGATAATCTCTATGCTAACCCTTGATAAGGCGGTTAAAGAAGGGGCGATAGTTAAATGAAGCAAGGCTGTCTTGCGATTTCAACGGCGTGGAATTCGGAAATTCGTCCTGATACAAAACAGATGCTTTCCGAAATAAAACAACTCGGGTTTAATGCTATCGAGATAGGCTATAATTTTATTCCCCGAAGGCTAAAGGAGCTTATTTCGCTTCTGGATGATATGGGCATCAGCGTGGTAAGCGTGCATAATTTTTGCCCCCTGCCTTCCGAGGTTAAATTAGATAGATTTCCCACTAATTACTATTGTCTTTCTTCTCTGGATGAACAAGAGCGCAGCAAGGCGGTTGAATATACAAAGAAATCTATTGATACGGCCTGTCAGGTTTCCTGTTCGGTGGTGGTTATTCATGCCGGGTCAGTGCCATTAGGAAACGATTGCCTAAAAACACTCATTAAGCTATATCACAATGGTAAATTTGACTCTGAGGAATACCAGCGGGTTAAACAGGAGTTATTAATTTTGCGCCAGGCCAAAAAACCGGCTTATCTTGATGCGGTAGCGAGAAGCTTAAGAGACGTAGTTGAATATGCCTGTTCCTGCGGCATAAAAGTAGGCCTTGAAACGCG
>JAUXFU010000189.1 GCA_030622705.1 Candidatus Omnitrophota bacterium
AGGAATAATTATCATGTTTGCCGGTACTGCAACAGGTGTAATAATCCTGAAGTAATAGGCAATTACAGGCAGCAGCCCAAGCCAGGCTGCGGCGGATACGGAGAAACTTAAGATTAAAAAGCGCGCCCAAGATGTTCTATATAATTTCCCCGGAAATATGGACTTAATCTTAGGCGCTAACCAGACAATGGAGATTACGCTTAAAAACGAAAGCTGAAAGCCAATCCCAAAAAGCTGCCAGGGATTAACTGCCAGTATAACTAACGCAGCAATTGACAAAGAGTTGTAAATACTAAGTTCCCGTTCAAGAAAATAGCCAAAAAGTAAAATAGACGCCATTACCCCTGCCCTCACTACAGGCGTCCTCGCGCCGGTAAGAATGCAATAAATGAACAAAAGCAGTATAGTAAGAATATAACGCGGCCTCTGGGGAATTCTTATTATTTTTAAAATTACCATGGTTATAAGAACAACTATGGCCAAATGCAGGCCTGAGATTGCAATCAGGTGAACCGAGCCTGATTTTGCCAGGACATCCCTCACAGAAACAGGTAGATCCTGCCTTTGGCCTAAAATAATCGCGTTTAGAATACCTGCTGAAAAAGAAGATAAATCCCTGCTAATTACCCCTTTCATTTTATGCCTTATCCGCAAGGCCAGAGACTTTAACGGATTTCCGGCGTTTGTGCCTAAGCGTTTAACCGGGTTATCCTTTTTAATGCTTAAGATAGAATAAATGCCTTTACGCTTTAAATACTCCCGATAATTGAATTCGCTTTCAGCAGAAGAAAATGGCCGGTATAATTTACCCTTTAATAATAATCTGTCTCCATAACAAAACTTACTTTCCCTAAAAACCCTGACTAAAACCTTACCGCACACAGGATAAATCCTGCCTGCCCAGGTAAGCTGGCGGGCATTTATTATAAAACTGCTGAAATTTGATTTCTTCTGCGGCAGGCTCACTACTACCCCGCGGATGACAACGAACTCGGATTTATAAAAAGTAAAATTACGGATATGAGGATAGGGCAGAATACAGGCGTTTGATAAAAATAACCCGCCCAGAAGTATTGCTAAAATAAACAAAGGCCAGACAAAGTTGGTATGTTTGATACACCCCTGCATTAATTGTTTCAGGCGACAAGTCTTAAGTCTAATTGGCGTGAGGATAAACACAAAACTTAAGATTAATAAAATCCATGCGAGGGTATATAAAAATAAAAACGGTACGGGTACCCATCTTATCAAACATATCCCCAAACAAAAACAAATGGTAAATAAGGGTAAAAAAGCCATTCTATTTTATTATAAAGTAGCCCCTGAGTGTCTCGCATTTGGATTCGCCGATACCCTTAATGTTTTTCAATTCGGCAATATCTCTAAACTGGCCCTTTTCCCGGCGATAATCAATTATCCTCTGCGCCAATTTGCTGCCAATCCCCGGAACATCAATAAGAGCCTGCTTATTCGCCTGGTTAAGGTTAATCCCGTCTACGCCTTGGCTGACATAACCAGCAACCCTAATTCGGGAATAGCGCTTGCTAAAAAAATTAACCCCTAAGCCAATAAGCAAAACACCGATTAAAAACAAAATAACCAGCCGCTCCTGAGAAGTAAGCCCAATCTCTCTAAACACCCAGAAACATCCTTTCTGCCAATCGAGGGACACCCTTTCAGCCAATCATAAGAGTGTCCCCTAAGTTAATTAACGATATCCGTCTTCTATAATAATAGACACAAAGAAGAAGAAAATCTCACAAAAAATCTCCAAAATCTCCAAAAAAAACTTTAATGAATTCAAGACCGTTTCTACTTAACCCTAATGAATAGAGTTGGTTACAGTAGAAGTGTCCCCCAGGAAACAGCTTAATATGATTACCGCAAAGGCAGAAAAGAAATTGATAAACAAAGAAAGGATAACTTATTGCACCACAGATTTAGTAGGAAATAGTAAACCCCGTTAGAGAACTTCGTTCTCTAACGGGGTCTGAAACTGTATCTGCAATAAGGC
>JAUXFU010000147.1 GCA_030622705.1 Candidatus Omnitrophota bacterium
AGTGAAAGTATACCCCGCCTCATAAGATATGCATAAATTCTATTCTACAATTTATGCACATTCGGCGGGATAATTCGCAGACGGCCTATGGCCTACAACTTATGCTTCCTTCGGTCGCGTAAGTTGTCTGCTCATTAAATGGAACGAAAAATTATTAAGTGGATCGGAAACCAGGTAAAGAAAACAAAAACAGAGGGCGTGGTTCTTGGCTTAAGCGGCGGCGTGGATTCAGCGGTAGCTGCTGCTTTGTGCCTGCGGGCTTTGGGTAAAAATAAAATTCTCTGCCTTATTCTTCCCTGCTTTAGCGGAAAGGACGATTTAGGCGATGCCCGTATAATCGCCGCGAGGCTTAAAGTCAGACCTAAGATTCTTGATTTGGGTTCGGCGTATAAGGCCTGTTTAAAAGTTCTGCCTGAGGGGAATCGGCTAAGCTGCGGTAATCTTAAGGCACGGTTGAGGATGTCGGTTATCTATTATTTTGCCAATAAATTAAATTACCTCGTTTGCGGTAGCTCTAATAAATCAGAGAGGTTAGTTGGTTATTTCAGTAAATATGGCGATGGCGCAGCCGATATCCTGCCCTTAGGGGATTTACTAAAGACACAGATAAGGGAACTGGCCGAAGCCCTGGATATACCCCGGAAGATTATCGATAAGGCTCCTTCTGCCGGCTTTTGGACGGGTCAGACTGATGAGGGAGAATTAGGATTTAGTTATTGTCAGCTTGATGATATACTGTTTAGGCTTTCACGACAGCAAAAGCAAACTCAAGCGGCGAGATTGGTTGATAAAGTAAAATTCCGCATTAAGGCATCAGAGCATAAACGCCGGCTCCCTTTGATTTGTCATATCGGAATTTCAACTCATTGAAATTCCGATATGACCCCGCCAAAGGCGGCCCGAAGGGAGATAGTGTACATGAGCGCAAGCGAGTGCGCTATTTGGTAAAGTTTAGTGCCCTTAAAATAGCTTGTGAGCCCGTCTTTTTTTTGTTATAATTTTGATATTCTAAGATTAAAAACATAAACCACACGATTTCACAGATTAAACCATTCCTTAAATAAGAATTAGGAAGGGCTTAATCTCGTGGTTGCAAAAGTATATATGTTTAGTGTGGCTTTGTGATTTATGTTTAAACAGGAGGAAACAATGGATGAGATTTTAGAGATTTTAGAGAAGAACGCGCGCTTGACGCCTGAAGAGATCGCTGTGATGTTAAAACGAAGCATTTCTTCCGTAAAGACGGCAATAAAGAAATTCGAAAAACAGGGAGTAATTTTAGGCTATAAAGCGGTAATTAATAAAGAACTGGTGCGCGAGGACGATTCCGGAGTACGCGCTATTATTGAAGTTAGGATTATGCCTCAGAAGGATGTTGGTTTTGATAAGATTGCCGGAAGAATCTATTCTTTTTCTGAAGTAAAAAGTTGTTATCTTCTTTCAGGGACATACGATTTATTACTTATAGTGGAAGGTAGAAATATTCATACGGTTTCTAATTTTGTCGCTGAGAAGCTTGCTCCTCTGGAGAATGTGCGCGGCACTACCACGCATTTTCTGTTAAAGAAATATAAAGAAGACGGTATGATTTTACGGCATAAGGAAGAAGATAAAAGAATAGCAATATCTTATTAGCGGAAAAGAAATGTTAATATCTAAACGAGTCAAGGAATTAGAGCCCTCAGGAATCCGGAAGTTTTTTGATTTAGTATTAGGGATGAAAGAAGTAATCTCTCTGGGTGTGGGTGAACCGGATTTTATCACTCCCTGGAATATCCGTGAGGTGGGAATATCTGCAATTGAAGAGGGATTTACCAGTTATAGTTCCAATAAGGGCCTGTATAAATTACGATTAGGCATAAGCCGGTATTTAAAAAATAGATTAAATTTGCATTATGATCCCCAGCAGGAGATTCTTATTACCACTGGCGTAAGTGAGGGATTAGATTTAGCCTTGCGCGCTATTATAAATCCAAAGGATAAAGTACTTATTCCTCAGCCAGCTTATGTTTCCTATGGGCCGGTAACCTCTTTGTCCGGCGGTGAGCCGGTATTTATAAAGACTCAGGAAGAAACGGGTTTTAAGCTAACTGCTCAACTATTAGAACGGGCACTTAACCCCGTTAGGAAAACCCGGACTAAGGGGAAAAAAGGCAGGATTTCAAACGGGGTAAAGGCAGTTATCCTGAATTATCCTAATAATCCTACCGGTGTATCTTATAATAAGAGAGAACTACAACAGCTTAAAGAAATAATTCTTAAATATAAGCTTATTTGTATTTCGGATGAGATTTACGGGAACCTAACCTATGATTTTAGCCATACGCCTTTTGCCGCGCTTGGGGGGGCAAGGGACTCAACGGTTTATCTTAATGGTTTTTCCAAAAGTTATGCGATGACCGGCTGGCGTTTGGGGTATGCCTGCGGCCCGCGGGAGATTATTTCGGCAATGACCAAGATTCACCAATATACCATGCTTTGCGCTCCGATTATCTCTCAGATGGCTGCTTCTGAGGCGTTGGCCGGCAGCCGGATAGCTATAGAGAAGATGAAGAGGGAATATAAACGCAGGAGAGAATTTGTGTTTACCGCGTTAGGCCGTATGGGCCTTATGCCGGTGAAGCCCAACGGAGCGTTTTATTTCTTTGTTCCGGTTAAAAGCAGCGGCCTTTCGGGAATAGCTTTTGCTCAAAGATTATTAGAGGAAGAAAAAGTAGCAGTAGTTCCCGGCACCGCCTTTGGCAGGGATTTTGTTGATTATATCCGTATTTCCTATTGCGCCAGTTTAGATAATCTTAAACAGGCGCTGGCAAGGATAGAGAGGTTTTTAAAGCACGTATAGTCACAAATTACACACAAATAGTCGCGAATTTATTCGTGTAAGCCTTAGGGGATTAAAATCTGAAGGCGAATTCGTGAGGATTAGTGTTTAAAGGAGCGAAAAAATGAATCGAATGATAAAGCCTAAGACAAAACAAGATGTAATAAAATTAGTTAAGCAGTACAAGATTAAATATATCTGTTTATGGTTTACCGATGTGTTAGGTTTTTTA
>JAUXFU010000173.1 GCA_030622705.1 Candidatus Omnitrophota bacterium
CAGGATAGGCATATTTTATATCATTTATATCCTCAACACAGATTCGCTTATCCCTGTTAAGCATACCTGTCTTTTTTAAATCTTTCTTAATACGCAAAACAATATTATTTTTATTTACAGCTTTATTCGCAGGATAAGACAACTCGACATAAATAGAACTTTTTCCGGGCGGCGTAAGATAGGAGGAAAAATTATGCGGGAATCCAACCCGGAAAAAACAAAATTCTTTCTCAGGAAAGTATGCCCAATGCCGGAAATTATTAAGTTCTCCATCTACGCCAAGATTCAGGTTGAAAATAGAATTCCACCTTAGATTTTTAAAAGAAACAAGAATGTCTTCGGGGATTACGCCAAGAAGATAACGCATCTGAGGTAAAGGAATAGTGGAAATCAAAAAATCAAACCTTTGTTTTTGTCCATTTTTTAATCTTATCTCTTTTCTCTTAAGGTTAATCCCATTTACCGGACAATTCAAAAATATATTTCTTATCTCTGCGGCGAAAGCCTGGGGTAACTGTCTTATGCCTCCTTTTTTAGGATACCAAAAAAAGGCATTATAACCTAAGTTCCGTCTGTTTTCCCTGATTGCGCCATCGATAATTTGCTTTAAGCTGGGAACGGGAACAATACCATCAATCCATTCACAGGTCAAATCATCCAAAGGCACGCTCCAGAACTTAGCGTTATAGGGGATCATAAAATGGCCGGCTATGCCTTTACCAAAGGTCATCTCTATCCACTGCCGAAAAGATAATCCTTCTTGTTTAATTCTGGAACCATTATGATGAATCTTGATAAACTCCAGCAGGCACTCTTTAACAACGGCCTCCGGCAGGCCATAAAGATTCGCCTGAAAGGGATAACGGCTGAATCTGCCAAAGGAATAAATCCATGCTGACCTCCTGTGCCGGATAATGTTTCTGCCAAGTAAATCCTTAATCAGGCATAGAGTATATTTGTGTTTAAAATGCAACAAGTGCCCGGAATAATCAAATGTAAATTCCTCCCCTGGGCGAAGAGATGAGTTAGACCCATTGAACCTTTTAGAGCGGCATAAACCCCCTACTTGAGCCTCCCTCTCGAAAATCCGGCAATCAAAACCCTGTTTTTGTAAATGCCAGGCCGCGCTTAATCCAGCGAGGCCTGCGCCTAAAATAAGAATTCTCTTTTTAGCCATCAAAGGAAACGCTGCCCATCCTTCTGGTTAATGCCAATCCGGCTACTATGACTACCGAAGCGATAATAATTATACCTGCTCTATTAGAAACCTGGCTTAAATATACTCCACAAAGAGAAAAGAATAGACATAACAAAAGCATAAATAATAAAGTTCTCCTCTTGGAATACCCTACCTTAAGAAACCTCAACGCAAGATGATCATTGCTTTTGTTAAACACCGGCCTCGCCCCTCTTACCCGCATTAAGATGAGAAACAGGGTATCGAATATAGCGAATCCCAGGATAAATAAAGGGCTGAAAAGCGCGATTTTTCTCTCCAAAGGGGCGTAACTTATTGTAAGAGCAATAGCTGCCAGGGTAAAACCCAAAAAGTGGCTTCCTGAATTTCCCATATAAATCTTTGCCGGCGGAAAATTATAGATAAAACAACTTAAACTAACAGAAATTAAGGCTAAACATAAAATAGCAATCTTCGTATCGCCGTTTAAAAGGGCAACTGTAAAAAAGGCAAGCCCGGCAATCATTGCGCAGCCGGCAGCTAATCCATCAATGATATCCAGATGATTAAAGGCGTTAGTAATCGCCAAAACCCAGATAAAGGTTATAATTAAATTAGGTAAATCCCCGATATAGGCAATTTGCGTTTTTATTCCAAAAAAAATCAGCAGCGACGCGGCAATGACCTGAACTAATAATTTAGCGCTGATAGACAATTCCCGCCAGTCATCGATTATTCCGAAAGTTAGCATTATAACCGCGGAAACAATAATACCAACTGCCTCCCTGGACAAATCCCGGCAAAGAAAGAAACCAAATAGCGAAACAAAAACAAAGGATAACCCCATCCCCATTCCGCCAACCAGAGGTATTCCTTTGGTAATTAACACGTTATGCTTCAGGGCAAGCCTTTTGAGGATAGATATAAAACCAACCCCCAGGAAAAACCCGGCTAAAGTTATAATTATATAGTTAACTGGCATACTGTTAATGCTCACTAATTCGACTTCCCCCAGCCTCCCAATAACCCAAGACCCTGATTACTGAATCAGTGCGCATACTTGCCTGCCTGCGTTTCAATGCCCCGATAAAGGCTTTCGGTACTCATCCCCATATTCTCAACGCTAAAATCAGTCTTCAGCGAACTTCTTGCATCCCGCCCTATTTGTTTTCTTAGATTCTCGTTCCTTAACAGGCAATTCAATTTTTCAGCCATTCGCTTAATATCGCGCGGGGAAACCAGAAAACCGGTTTTACCTTCAACCAATACCTCAGCAATCCCCCCTGTATTGGTAACTACAACCGGCAAAGATGACGCCATTGCCTCTAACACGGATATGGGCAACCCCTCCCATAATGA
>JAUXFU010000036.1 GCA_030622705.1 Candidatus Omnitrophota bacterium
ACGGCATCGGGGTTTCCCGTTTAATACCCGCGATACTTGAGCAAAATCATGATAATAGGGGAATTATCTGGCCGCCGGAATCAGCGCCTTTTGAAATTATTATATTGCTTCTTGACGCAGGTAACAAAAAGATTTACGAGGCAGGTCTTAATATTTACACCAGTTTAAAGCAAGCCGGCCTCCGTGTCCTTTTTGACGACCGTCTTGAACAAGCAGGGGTAAAGTTTAAAGATGCTGATTTAGTTGGTTCGCCCCTACAGATTATTTTGGGTAAAAACTTTCTTCAGGAAGGCAAGGTAGAATTAAAGATGCGCAAGAATAATGAGTTGGTAACGAGCGCAGTAAAAGACATAAATCGCTCAGCCAAAGAAGCGCTTTCTTCAATATTAAATTGATTTCCAGTGTTTTGTGTAATTAACATAAACATTAAGTTTTGATTATGTTAAATCCAGAGGTATTAGATAATATACAGGCGTTAATTGTTCCGATCCTAAGAAATGATCAGTATTGTTTGGTTGATATAGATTTTTACTTACAGTCAGGACGCCCGGTGTTGAAATTATTAGTTGATAAAATTTATGGAGGTATTTCTCTTGATGAGTGTACGAGATTAAATCAAAAAATAGGTGATATTATCGAAATGGAAGGTATAATAGAACAGGGTTATGATTTAGAGATTTCCTCTCCCGGTGTGGATAGGTATTTGGTATCCAGGGAGGATTTCATGAGGTGTCTCAATCGTAGAGTAAGAATATTCCTTAAGGAACCCCAGGGCAAAATATCTGAGATTTCGGGAGTGATTACTTTAGTCACAGAGACCGCGTTAGAATTGGATTCAGGCGGCTGTGTTCAACGGGTAGTATTTGATCGGATTAAGAAAGCTAAACAAGAGGTTCTTTTATAAGATTGCTGCCTATTTTTGGACTTTTTCAGCAATCTCTAAGAATTAGATGAAAGAGCCAAAAAGCAAAAGCAGGTAAATAAAATGAGTGAAGAAATTTTAGCAATATTAGAACAAATTGAGAGAGAAAAGGGGATAAAGAAAGATGTTTTGGTCGCGGCAGTAGAAAGCGCCCTTATGAGCGCTGCCAAAAAGGTAATGAATCTTAAGCCTGACCAGGAATTAAAAGTAGAAATAGATCAAAACAGCGGGAAGATAAAGGTAATTTGTGATGGTCGTCCGGTTACCTCTATGGACTTTGGCCGTATTGCTGCGCAAACTGCCAAGCAGGTAATTATACAAAAAATCCGCGAGGCAGAAAAGGATGTGATTTTCAATGAGTTTCAAGGCAAGATCGGGGATATAGTTAGCGGGACGGTTTACCGTTTTGAAAAGGGTAATATCATTGTGGATCTTTTAGGGCGGGCAGAGGGTATTTTAATCCGACGGGAGCAATCTCCCCGTGAAGAATTTCGTCAGGGGGAACGTATCCGGGCTTATTTAGTTGAGGTTAAAAAGGAGCCACGCGGTCCACAGATTATTCTATCCCGTGCTCATTCAAATTTTGTGAAGAAACTTTTTGAATTAGAGGTTCCTGAAATCTACGAGGGGGTAGTTGAGATTAAAGCAATATCCCGGCAGCCGGGCGAGCGGACAAAGATTACCGTTTATTCCAAAAACCAAAAGGTTGATTCTGTAGGCGCGTGCGTAGGTATGCGGGGTAACCGTGTAAAAAATATCGTTAATGAACTCAGAGGCGAAAAAATAGATATTGTTCGTTTTAATCTGGATATGCATGAATATATCTCGGCAGCTCTTGCTCCGGCAAAAATTTCGGAAATCAATTTAGATAAGTTGAAACTGCGCGCGGAGGTAATTGTTGAGGAAGATCAATTATCTTTAGCAATCGGTAGGCATGGTCAGAATGTTCGTCTGGCCGGTAGACTGGTTGGATGGGAATTAGATGTACGTGGCAAAAAGACTAAACAGGCAGAGGCAGAAAAAGTTTCAGCAGAGTCAATTACACCGGAATCAGGGAAAAAGGTTTCGCAGGGAATTCAGTTAACCGAATTAACCGGCATAGGAAAGAAATCGTTAGAGAATTTTAAACTTGCCGGTTTTAATACGGTGCAGGATATAGTTAATGCCGGTTTGGATAAACTTCTTGAGGTTAAAGGTATTGGTAAAGTAAAAGCAAAGAAATTAATCAAGGAAGCAAAGAAGCTGGTATCTAAAAGGAAGTCATGAAAATAGCCAAAGATTCAAAATTATCCGACCAAAAGAAAGTGAAATCTTTTCCCCCGGAGGCTTCCCGCCGGAAGAAGCAGGTGTTGGCAAAAGGAGAGAAGAAAGCGGAGCCGGTTACGCGGCAGGCAGTTATGGCTAAGGCAGATAAGACTAAAGCAGCAAAGAGGAAGCCGCGCGCAGCTGCAATTCAAAAGGTTAGTAAGCTTAATCTAATTAAGAAGAAATCCTCTAAGCCTAAGGCTAAGGAAGTTTCCAAGAGGGGCAAACTTAAAAAGAAAGCAGCTGGTATTGCCATCCAGCCGGTTACGCAGGTAGTTGAGCTTGAGGCAGCTAAGTCCGTCCAGCCGCCTATTTTACCTTCTGAGCCCGTTGTGCCGTCTGGTTCGACAGAGGCGGTAATCAACAAGCAAGTAAGCGCAGCGACTATTCTTCCCCAGAAGCCTTTTTCTCCGGAAGGCGAGAAAGAAATTCCGAAGTTCAATGAGTTGGAATTGGAGTTTCCTATATCGGTTAAAGAGCTTTCTGTGAAATTACAAATAAAACCCTCGCGCTTAATTCAGGAATTGATTCGGGCGGGCATTTTTGCTACTATCAATCAGTCATTATCGCAGGATGATGCCGTAAGGATTTGTGAGGTATTCGGGGTTAGGGCAAAGTCTGCCCCGGATAAAGAAGAGCAGTTGCTTAGGTCATATCGGCAGAAGGATGACGCAGCCTGTTTAAGTCCGCGTCCGCCAGTGGTAACTTTTATGGGGCACGTTGATCACGGTAAAACCTCATTATTGGATATTATTAGAAAGACAGATATTGTTGAAGGTGAGCATGGCGGTATAACTCAGCATATCGGAGCCTATGAAGTTGTTTTGCCGAAAGGGAAAATTACATTTTTAGATACCCCGGGACACGAATCTTTTACCGCAATGCGCTCGCGCGGAGCACATATCACCGATATCGTTGTTTTGGTAGTAGCCGCTGATGACGGGGTTATGCCTCAGACAATTGAAGCAATTGATCATGCCCGGGCAGCCGAGGCTCCGATCATAGTAGCAATAAATAAGATCGACAGGCCTCAGGCTAATGTCGATCAGGTAAAAAAACAACTTGATCGTTTGGGTTTAAAGCCGGAAGACTGGGAGGGAAAAACTATTACCATCGGGGTCTCTGCTAAGACCGGCCAGGGTATAGATGAGTTATTAGAGATGATTCTTTTGGAAGCAGAGATGCTGGAGTTAAAAGCAAACTACTCTAAGCCGGCTTCGGGGGTAGTAATCGAATCGCGGCATGATAGGAATCGCGGGCCGCTGGTAACCTTGCTTGTGGAAAATGGGGTCATGCGTCTTAATGATAATCTTGTTTCCGGTTTAGTTTCTGCGAAGGTAAAGGCAATGTTTAACGACTTTGGCCAGAGGTCGCAGGAGGCATTGCCGGGAACTCCGGTAGAGGTTTTAGGATTTACCGGTTTACCTGAAGTGGGTGAAGAGTTTTTTGTGACCTCTGATGAGAAGCAAATGCGTGAGCTCATTTCTCTGAGGAAGGAAAAGGAAAGACAGCGTCAGGTTCAGCCGGCAAAAAGAATATCTTTAGAGGATTTGCATTCAGAGATTAAGCAGGGCAGGATTAAAGAGCTAAAGATAATTATTAAGGCTGATGTGGCCGGTTCTCTGGAGGCAGTGAGAGATTGTTTAGAAAAAATAGAAACTCAAGAAATAAAAATGCAGATTATTCATGCCGGTATTGGCCCGATAAATGCTTCCGACGCAATGCTGGCTAAGGTCACCAATGCACTTATTTTGGGTTTTCACGTTCAGCCTGATGGGCGGGCAAAAGAAATAATTGAACAAGAAGGTATAGAAACCAGAACGTATAATATCATATATGAATTGATTCAGGAGATAAAAGCTGCATTAGAGGGTATGCTTGAGCCTCAGATAAACAAGATTTTTTTGGGCCGGGTTGACGTACGCAAGGTTTTTCGGCTTTCCCGTTCCGGGGTAATAGCGGGCTGTATGGTTATCAAGGGTAAAATTCTGCGTTCCGCTACAATTAATTTAGTCAGGGATAATCAAGTTATCTTTGAGGGGAAGATTGCCGACCTTAAACGTTTTAAGGATGATGTGCGGGAGGTTGCCGAGGGCTTCGAGTGTGGAATATCTTTAGCCGGATTTAAAGATTATCGGGAAGGAGATATAATCGAGGCATATGAGATTCAGGAGATCGCCAGGAAGTTGTAAAATATACTGATATATTGTTATACTGCTATACTGTTAAAAGACAATTCAATAATTTAAGATAATGGGTAAGAATCATATTTTGAGTGGAATGCGGCCGACCGGAAAGTTGCATCTTGGCCATTTGGTGGGTGCGTTGGATAACTGGATAAGATTACAGGATAATTATAGATGTTTCTTTATGATTGCCGATTGGCATGCGTTAATGAGTGAATATGAGAAGCCTTCGGCAATATCGGAGTTAATTCTGGATAATCTGGCTGATTGGCTGGCAGCAGGGATTGATCCTGAAGAATCAATTATTTTTGTCCAATCTAAGGTTACTCAGCATCTCGATTTATATATGATACTTTCTTGTCTTACTCCTTTAGGGTGGCTTGAGCGTTGTCCGACTTATAAAGAGCAGTTAAGGCAATTAGCCAGCCGGCATATTAAAACCTATGCCTTTTTAGGTTATCCGGTTTTGCAGGCAGCAGATATTCTTTTATATAAAGCGAATAAAGTTCCCGTAGGAGAGGATCAGCTTCCTCATCTGGAGTTGGCACGCGAGATTGCCAGGCGGTTTAATAGTTTATATAATAGTAAGAAGATTTTTCCTATTCCGCAGGCTTTACTAACGAGCTCTCCCCGTCTTTTAGGGCTGGATAGGCGAAAGATGAGTAAAAGTTTTAATAATACAATTAATCTTTCGGACGGCCCCGGCATCATCAAGAAGAAAATGCAGAGTATGTTTACCGACCCAAAGAGGATAAGGCTTTCTGACTGTGGTCATCCGGATGAGTGCAATGTCTTTAGTTATTATAAAGTGTTTACCCCAGATAGGGAAAAAGAGGTATATAATTGGTGTAAACACGCCCAAAAAGGCTGTACAGATTGCAAAAGGTCTCTTGCTGAAGTAATAATTCAGCGTCTTAAGCTTCATCAGGAAAAAAGAATATTTTGGATTAATAACAAAACACAGCTAAAAAAAATACTTGACCATGGCGCGCATCTTGCGGCTGAGGTTGCCGGCCAGACAGTCAAAGAGGCAAAAGAAGTAATTGGTATATTATAAATAGTAGAAAGAATAAAAAATCTCTCTACTTGCTACTCGTTACTCGCTACTCTTAAGTAAATGACTTATAAAATAAAACTTGATATCTTCGAAGGCCCATTAGATTTGCTTTTGTATTTAGTAAAAAAAGATGATCTTAATGTTTATGATATACCTATTGCTGAGGTGGCGGAGCAATATTTAGCATATCTGGAATTAATGCGGTTATTGGATTTGAATATTGCCGGTGAATTTCTGGTTATGTCTGCTACGCTAATGCAAATTAAGTCCCGGATGCTGCTTCCCAGGGATGAGGCAATTAAGGAACAAGAGCAAGAGGATGATCCGCGGCAGGAGTTAGTTCAAAGATTGTTGGAGTATCAACGATTCAAAGAGATTGCTTCTGAACTACGGCAGAGAGAACAGAAGCAGCAGGAGCAATTTCGGCGGCGGCCGGGTATTGTACCTTTGGGCACCGCAAATAAGCCGGATGAGGTATATTTTGAAGCAAACATTTTCGATTTAATTAACGCGTTTACCGATGCTTTAAAAGAGGTTCCCCGCGAATTATTCTATGAGGTTATTAAAGATGAGTTTACGGTAGATCAGAAGATTCATGATATTTTTCATTTATTACTTAATCAGGAGGCGTTAGTTCTTGCTAAGCTTTTCAGTCAGGCTAAAAATAAGCTGGAGATAATCGCAACCTTTCTTGCTGTATTGGAATTAATCCGCCTTAAAGAAATTATTGTCCGTCAGAAGGGACTTTTTGGAGAGATAGAAATTATTCGTAACCTTAATAACATCGCTGTGCATGAGGGAAGATAGAAAAGATTCGAATTCAGTGTTAAAGACTATAGACAGACAGGAGACTGAGGATGATGCGATTTTTAATATTTCGCTTAGGCCCTGTATGTTTAATGAGTTTATCGGTCAGCCAGAGGTGGTGGCTAATCTTAAGGTTGCGATCACTGCTGCGAAACAAAGACAAGAGTCTTTAGAGCACGTTCTTTTGAGCGGGCCGCCGGGATTAGGGAAAACGAGCTTAGCTCATATTATTGCCCATGAGATGGGTTCGAAGATAACCGCGACCTCAGGGCCTGCTATTGCACGTGCGGGAGATTTGATTGGGATATTAACTAATTTAGAGAAAAACGATGTTTTATTTATCGATGAAATTCATCGTCTTTCTAAAACAGTAGAAGAGTTTCTTTATCCTGCAATAGAGGATTTCCAGATTGATTTTGTTATTGATAAAGGGCCGTATGCTAAGACGATCAAGTTTAATCTTAAACCCTTTACCCTGGTAGGGGCAACTACGCGCAGCGGACTGTTATCTGGGCCATTACGGGGTAGATTCGGTATACTTTTTCATCTGGATTTTTATACTCCCGAAGAATTATCCTTAATTGTTCAAAATTCAGCAGAGCAACTGAGTGTTAAAATTGACCGCACAGCCTCATTAGAAATTGCCAAACGCGCACGCGGAACCCCGCGGGTTGCCAATCGTTTGTTAAGGCGGATTAGAGATTATGCTCAGGTCGAAAAGAAAGATATAATCGATCTTGGGTTGGTTGATTGCGCTACCCGGGCGCTTGGTGTTGATCATGGCGGACTTGATGAGATTGATCGCCGGTTTTTGATGGCAATATTAAAAAATTATGCTGGCGGTCCGGTAGGGATAGAGGCATTGGCAGCCAGCCTTAATGAAGATTCAGGTACTATTATTGATACGGTTGAGCCGTATCTGTTAAAAGCAGGTTATCTGCAACGGACTTCCCGGGGAAGATTTGCCACTAAGTATGCTTTTAAGCATTTCGGCCTTTCTTTTAAAAGCAGTGAGTAAACCCGTTAGAGAACTTCGTTCTCTAACGGGGTAAACGCAAAGCAAAATTCTTTCTTGCTACTTGCTACTCTCCATTCGTTACTTCTTTTGACATGACTACCTTGGGTAAGTTTTTCATAGTCTCAGGGCTGATTTTGGTATTTTTTGGCTTATTATTTTATTTTTCCGGTAAAGTTCCTATTGCAGGGAAGCTGTTCGGAGATATTTATATTGAGAGGAAAAA
>JAUXFU010000041.1 GCA_030622705.1 Candidatus Omnitrophota bacterium
AGGTATAAGCATCTTTGGAGCACACACTGTCACCTTAACGCCTAATTTTGTTAACCCCCAGATATTTGAACGTGCTACCCGGGAATGTGCAATATCCCCCACGATCGTCACATGTAATCCCTCAAGGCTCCCCAATTTCTCTTTTAAAGTAAGAATATCCAGAAGTGCCTGCGTAGGATGCTCATGCCAGCCATCGCCGGCATTAACTACACTTATATCCACATGGCGGGCAAGCATCGCTGCCGCCCCAGAACAATTATGCCTTATTACAATAATATCTGTCTTTAATGCCTGGATATTGGTTCCTGTATCAATCAGGGTTTCCCCTTTCTTAATACTAGAGGTCTCTGCCATAATATTTATTACATCCGCGGATAATCTCTTAGCGGCGATTTCAAAAGACACCCTCGTCCTCGTAGACGGTTCGTAAAATAAATTTACCACTGTCTTGCCGCGCAATGCCGGGACCTTTTTAATTGCCCGGCGCGAAACATCCTTAAATGATTCTGCGGTAGCTATAATAAGCTCCATTTCATTCTTGGTTAAGTCTTCTAACCCCAACAAATCCTTTCTATTCCAAATCATATCCCTAATCCTCACATCCTATTATCCTAATACCCTTCTTTTTAATATACACCAAAATGAAGAACTATGTCTCTATAATGACCACCTCATCAATACCATCTACCTCGGCCAAGCGCACCTCTACCATTTCATTCCCGGCAGTAGGAATATTCTTTCCTACATAATCTGCGCGTATGGGTAATTCACGATGCCCCCTGTCTATCAATACTGCCAGTTGTATCGATTTAGGCCGGCCAAAATCAATCAACGCATCTAAGGCGGCACGCACAGTTCTTCCCGTATACAAAACATCATCTACTAAAACAATATGTTTATCGGTAATATCAAAATCTATCTCGGTTTTATGTACAACCGGTTGCGGCGCGATTAGAGTTAAATCATCACGATATAGAGTAATATCCAGAATCCCCACAGAAATACCCTCATTTTCAATCGCGGTAATGCAACTGGCTAAACGCTTGGCTAAATATGCCCCTCTGTTCCTTATTCCTATAAGACATAGTCCCCCCACGCCCTTGTTCTTTTACAATTCCTCATGAGCATTACGCATCAGGCCACGCCTGATTGTATCCTTATCTAGAATCTTAGATTTCTCTCGCATAAGTGAGTGCACATTTTATGTGCGCTTCGCTCCATAAGTTGTGTCGTCATTAAAAATAAACCCCTTGATTTTATCAATATCAAGGGGTCAGTAATCGTCAGGCTAAGCTCCTTAGCATCTTGCGCTCCTTACCAACCTCGCACGGGCCAGCTTAAAGGATTATTGTTATAAAAATAGCATACAAATTAAGCCTTGTCAAGGAAAATCCGCAGACCCCGGCGAATATGCCAAAATTATCGGAGAGAATTTTGGCATATCCTATGAGCCGGGGTAATAATAAGAGACTTCAAAAGGATATGCTAATTCTAGCATATTTTGAGATTAAAAAAATCAATATAATTTCCTATGCTATCAAGAAAATCGGCTTCGTCGATGACTTTTTAGCGATTTTCGCAGTCCCGGCCGTTTTGCTTTGCGCAACAAAGCAGCCGAAGATAGGAAAGTATTTTTATACTTTCCTATGCAGCAAGAAAATTTGCCTCAGATTTGCCTCAGAAATGAACGGGAAGTTTTATTGACAAATTTAAAATTTAGCCCTATTATAGCTCTATGCGACTATGCAGAATTGGATTAATTTTATGCCTTTCTTTATTTCTTGCATCTGAAGTTCAAGCCGCGCTCTTTGTTGATGATACCTCAACTACAGATAAAGGCCGTTTTGAGCTTGCATATTGGGCAGATTATTACAAAGATACGCAATATAACTACGATGAAGGCTATAAATCAAGGACTCGTGAAACCAGATTATGCTCATACCTTCTCTATGGCCTTGCCGACAACTGGGACATCGGCATAACCATCCCTTATGGTTATATCAACTATGACCGGGAAACCAAGGCAAATGGTTTTATGGATATAGATATAGAGAGTAAATACCGTTTTCTTGAAGAAACAGATACCCTCCCTTCTTTTGCCCTCTATCTTGATTTTGTAAGCAATTCTGCCAATGAAGAAAAATCATTGGGCAGCGGCGATGAGGATATTTGGCTCAACTGTATTTTTAGTAAAACCCTTAAACAGAACCTCTGGCTTGATGTGAATTTAGGTTATTATTTCTCTGGCGGAAAAGACGCAGATGATGTATTTACTTATTGCGTGGGGGCAGCCGCTGGTTTTATGGAAAGACTCTATCTCTACGCCGAAATTTATGGAGAGGCAGAGTTTGAACGCAATTTTAGCGAAAATGTTTTTCTCGCGGCCCTGAGCATTGGCTACGAAATCAATCCAAGTATCTTTGTTAAGACGGGCACTGCTGCTGGAATCTCCGACGGCGCCAATGATTTGCAAATCTCCGGCCGCGTCAACTTCAGCTTCTAATCAAAACCTACGCGCGTATCCAGAGGCGTGTATTGATAAAATTATATTACCACCACAAATTCGCCCCTCGGCGCAACCTCGATTAAACGCTCCCGTATCCGGCTAACCGGTGACCTTATAACTTCTTCAAACTTTTTAGTTAATTCCCGCGCCACCATTATAGACGTATCACCAAATACATCCTGAATATCCCTTAAGACGGCTGTGATCCGGTGAGGAGACTCGTAAAAAATAATCGTACAGTCTATTTCCTTAAGCTCCCGAAGACGATTACATCGGCTAAGTTTCTTTTTGGGTAAAAAACCTTCAAAAATAAAGCGGTGGGCCGGCTTCCCGGAAAGAACCAAGGCCATAATTAGAGCAGTTGAACCAGGAATGGCCGTAACAGAAATTTTATTCTCGAGGGCTAAATTGACTAGGTGATATCCGGGATCTAAAATTCCAGGCGTGCCCGCATCAGAAATAAGCGCTATATCCGCGCTTGCCTTTAACCTCTCTAATAAATACCTTGCCTTGGTAAATCGATTGTGCTGGTAATAACTTGTAGTCGACGTATTGATATCATAGTTCTTAAGCAAAACCCTGCTATGCCGCGTATCCTCACAAGCAATCAAATCCACCTTTTTTAAAACCTCAATTGCCCGAAAACTAATATCCCCCAGATTACCAATCGGTGTAGCAACAATATATAACATTTTTCTAGCTAAACGAACGCGATAACCCGCTAACACGCTCACTCGATAACTTACTCTACGGTCACTGATTTTGCCAGATTGCGCGGCTGGTCAACATCACAATTCCTCTTAACCGCAATATAATAAGCTAATAATTGTAAAGGAAACGCCGCTAATAGAGGGGAAAATAAATCTTCAATTCCGGGAATATAGATAATCTCGTCGGTCAATTCTTTTATCTTCTTATCATCTTCACTGGCAATAATAATGATTGTACCCTGGCGGCTGCGTATTTCCTGAATATTAGAAACCATCTTCTCATAAATCCTTGATTGCGGACAAATACAAACAACCGCGCGGTATTCATCAATAAGGGCAATCGGGCCATGTTTCATCTCTCCGGCAGCATAACCCTCGGCAGGAATATAAGAGATTTTCTTTAATTTTAACGCGCCCTCTAAGGCTGAAGGGTAGTTTATATTCCTTCCTAAAAACAAGAATGAACCAAAATGGGAATGTCTCTGTGCCAAGCTTCGGATGGATTTTCGATTGCCCAATATCCGCCCCTGCAGAAAAGGCACCTGTTTAAGCGTACTTAAGTAATCCTGCTTCTGCGAATTTGATATCATTGAACGGATCCTGGAAAAATAAACAGCAAACAGGTATAAAATCGCCAATTGCGCGGTATAGGCCTTGGTAGAGGCAACACTAATTTCGGGCCCGGCATGAGTATAAATTACCCCACTACATTCACGGGTTAAACTGGACCCTAAAACATTACAGATCCCTAAGGTAATAACCTTTTTATCCTTTGCCCGCTGTAAAGCAGCTAATGTATCTGCGGTTTCCCCGGACTGACTTATAGCAATCACCAAAGTCTGTTTATTCAAAAAAATCCGCCGGTAGCGAAATTCGCTGGAAAAATCAACGCTCACCGGAATTCCGGCTAATTCTTCTAATATATACTTACCTACCAACCCGGCATGATAAGCAGTACCGCAACCTATAATTACTATATTTTTGATTCTGGCCAGTGCCTCTTGCGTAATTTTTAATTCCTCAAAAAAGACTTCCGTCTTCTCTATTCGGTATTTAAGAATATTCTCAAGGACGCGCGGCTGCTCCATTATTTCCTTTAACATAAAATGAGCAAATCCGCCTTTCTGTGCCTGTTTTACATCCCAGGTTATCATAGTTGATTTACGACGAAGCTGCCGGCCGGAAAAATCACAAATCCTTATTGTATCTTTACCAAGAACTGCTATTTCTTTTTCTTCCAGAAAAATTATCTCTTTCGTATAATCCAGAACCGCCGATATATCCGAAGCTAAAAAGTTTTCCTTTTTCCCTAACCCAATAATCAATGGGCTACCACAGCGCACGCCCACAAGCTTAAGCGGTTCCCTCTCTGAAATTACGCCCAGCGCGAATGAACCAACCAGCAAGGCAACCGCCTTACTGACTGCTTCCTCGAGAGAAGTATTTTTACAGTAAAAGCTTTCGATTAAATGCGGGATTACCTCGGTATCGGTCTGACTTCTAAATTTATGCCCCCCCCTAATTAAATTTTCCTTAAGCTCGGCGTAATTCTCGATAATTCCATTATGCACAACCGCAATTTCGCCGTTACAGTCTAAATGCGGATGCGCGTTACTGCGGTTAGGCGCGCCATGGGTAGACCAGCGGGTATGAGAAATTCCAACACAGCCACAAAGAGATTTCTTATTAAGAAGCGCTTCTAAAACTTTTACCTTGCCGGAAACTTTCCTTACCTTAAGCGCATTCCTATCACCAAGAATACTCATCCCCGCGGAGTCGTAACCGCGATACTCCAGGCGCCTTAACCCATTTAAAAGCACCCGGCTTGCCTTTCTGTTTCCAATATAGCCAATTATCCCGCACATTATTTTATTTCGCTAATTTCCCTATCTGACATCCGGCATCCATGGCTAAGATTTCCTGCACCCCGGCTGGCGGTAAAACTACAAAATAACGAGAAATGATCGCACGGGCAATTTCATATGCAAGAGTCTCGGGGTCGACACGCCGTGCATCGATATAAATAGAATTTATCTTATGTATATAAAAAGCAACTCGGCGCCCATCATGATCAAAGGATTCATCAAACAACCGATCGAGCTCTTTTTGGTTTCGGCAGATCTTTAAATTGCCCTGAAAATTGTAAAGGTACATATGCAAAGCGTCACAGACCTCCAGAAAGATTGCATCAATAACCTGTCCCAATACATCCCGCTCGGAAGAAGAAACCGGGTTTAGTAAAAGATATTCTGAGCGGATATTAAACCTACGGACAAGCTCCGAGAGACTCACCTTTTCCTGGGAATAGATAACAAAATATTTACTTCGGGATATCTGAACAAATTCATCAGGCTGGGCAAAAACAAAACCGTTAAAACAAAATAAAAAGATAAACAATAACAGTATTTTTCTCATCATGAAGTATCTTCGATATCCTATTGGCGTATTTTAAAATGATCAAGCTCTTTATCTATCTGAAGAATAATATTGTTTAATCTTCCCATATCCTGACCATGCCTTAAATCGGGCGCTAAGTCCCTGCCCAGAAAAACCTCCCAACCGTCTTTAAAACTGCGCCAATCATTTTTTACACTGCCCAGGCTATCTCTTAACCCCTTAATCATCGCGGACATGCTCCTTGCAACATCCTGAAGTTGATCATCACCGCGCAAAGCAAAAGCGCCGGATAAATCCCCCAAGCCGATCGCAGCTAATTCCTTTTTTAAACGATAAAGAGGCCCGGCAATCTTATGGGAAATAAAAAGGGTAAGTGCCACGGTAGCTATTGACACAACTACACAAACTACGATAATCGTCTGTATAAGAAAGGGCAGGAGAAAATCGGCAGTACTCTTAACTTGCACCCGACCGTGCTCAAAGACAACCGTGGTTGCCTGCTGACTAAAGAAATAAACCAGAGCACCCGTAAGCAAAGAACCAATAATTACCAAAACGCAGAATTTTAAAATAAAACCTGATTGAAATTTCTTTTCAATAAAATAATTCCGTCGATATTTTTCACTTTTAACCATTGCCATCCTCCCCGCTAACTGAATCAATCCTTAAGAATGCTAATCCATCTCTAATAATTGCCGCCTCACCTTAATCGTAGCTGTTGTGCGTAACTCTTCTAACCACTTACTAAAAGCTGCAAACTGCTCTTCTCTTAGAAGCTGCCATCTTATCTGGTCGTATGCTTTTTCGTAAGAGTCTTGAATGAGTCCCTGATTAAGCATTTCATCGTAGCGGGCACTAATTGCGTCTTCGGTGACCTGCGCCGATGCCGAAAGCTCCCTGGATGTCCGCTCAATAATATTTTTTAAAAGCGCCTTTTCCCAAAAACGCTCAACCTCCTTCAGAAACTCCTGCTCTTTATCCAATCCTTGCCGTTCGGCCTCCTGAAGAATTAATTTGCGGTTAATTAAATCCTCCAGAAAGTCTTTCTTTTTTTCTCCATCCGCATAATAACCCGAGGCTTTAAATTCTTCTTGAAACTCCTCTGGCGAAATTACATATTTATTTATTGTAACAGCGATATTATCCGGCTCTGTCTTGACGCACCCGGAGACAAACATTAAGCCAAAGAAAATTAACAAAAAAATTGCGATTCTTTTCATCATCCACTCCTCTGATTATTAAAATCCAACGACCCTGACGGAGATTTTTCCGCCGTTGGCGGGATCCCACCTCCTGAAATTTAAACTATTGAGGCGGGAGAACCCGTGTACCCCCTATCCTAGATTTCAATCGACCCCAACGGGATTCGAACCCGTGTACCAAGCTTGAAAAGCTTGTGTCCTGGACCAGGCTAGACGATGGGGTCAAGCATAATTATATATTATTTTCAAAGACCTTTTATGTTTAAAGCTTGTCCCGCCACAATTATTTAACTCCCAGTGGCG
>JAUXFU010000001.1 GCA_030622705.1 Candidatus Omnitrophota bacterium
CCTATGCAGCGAGAAAACAATATAGCAATTTAGCAATATGGCAATATAACAATATAATAAGATGAAGGGTGCAGAGATTTTAATTGAGTGTTTAAAACGCGAAGGCGTAGAGGTAATGTTTGGTTATCCCGGTGGGGCGCTTTTGCCTATATTTGACCAATTATACGATTCGCAAATCAGGTTTTTCCTGACTTGCCATGAGCAGGGCGCTGCTCATGCCGCCGATGGATATGCCCGTGCTACAGGTAAGACAGGGGTTTGTATTGCTACTTCCGGGCCCGGGGCAACTAATTTGGTTACCGGGATTGCTACCGCTTTTATGGATTCTATTCCTATGGTTGCAATTACCGGCCAGGTAAGGACTAATCTTATAGGCAATGATGCTTTTCAGGAGGCAGATGTTACCGGCATAACCCGCCCGATTACTAAATACAATTATCTTATAAAGGATGTGCGGGATTTGGCGCGTATTGTGCGTGAGGCATTTCATATTGCCTCTACCGGCAGGCCAGGCCCTGTGGTTATTGATATTCCGGTTGATGTGCAGACTCATGAAACAAATTTTGTCTGGCCGCAAGAGGTAGAAATCAAAGGATATAAGCCTGCCTATTTTGGCCACCCCAGCCAGATTAAAAAGGCGGCCCGGCTTATTGCCAAATCAAAAAAGCCATTGATCTATGCGGGCGGAGGGGTAATTATTTCTGGTGCCGAGAAAGAACTAAAGGCCCTGGCGGAAAAGTTAAATATTCCCGTTACAATGACATTGTTAGGGTTAGGCGGTTTTCCCGGGACAAACCCATTATCTTTAGGAATGCTGGGAATGCATGGAACCGCTTTTGCCAATTATGCGATTATGAATGCGGATTTAGTCATTGCCGTGGGATCGCGTTTTGATGATCGGGTTACCGGACGGTTGGATGCTTTTGCTCCTCATGCCAAAACCATTCATATTGATATCGATCCTTCCTCAATAAGTAAAAACGTAAAGGTGGATGTTCCGATTGTGGGAGACGCGAAGCTTATTTTGGCCCAGTTGCTGGAGGAGCTGGATAAGGTTGCTGATACCAGGCAGTGGCTTGTTGCTGTCAGGCAATGGAAGAAGAAACATCCTCTTATTTATAAAGAGGATATGAAGATAAAACCTCAGTATGTTATTGAGCAGATTTACGAGGCAACAAAAGGCGAGGCAATTATTACTACGGAGGTAGGGCAAAATCAGATGTGGGCTGCTCAATGGTATAAATATGATAAGCCGCGCCGGTTCCTTTCATCGGGCGGATTAGGGACAATGGGCTATGGATTCCCCGCGGCAATTGGAGCCAAGGTGGGCTGTCCCGAGGCCTGTGTTTTTGATATTGCCGGTGACGGTTCGATACAAATGAATATTCAGGAGTTAGCTACCGCGGTTAATCATAAAATTTGCGTTAAGGTAGCAATTCTGAATAACTCTTATTTGGGAATGGTCAGGCAATGGCAGGAATTATTCTATAACCGGCGCTATTCATTTACTCATCTTCGTAATCCGGATTTTGTAAAGTTGGCTGAGGGTTACGGTGCGGTTGGCCTGCGGGCAACCAGGAAGGAAGATGTGCGCGCGGTAATCGATAAGGCGTTATCAATCGATAACGTTGTGTTTATGGATTTTCAGATTGAGCCGGAAGAGAATGTGTTTCCCATGGTGCCAGCGGGCGAAGCCATCGATCGGATGATAGGCGGGATGGCGTAGTTCGTTAGGCTCGTTATTCCCGTTACTCTCGTTAGGTTCGTTAACGGAAGTTACGGAAAAATAACGAGAGTAACGGGAATAACGGAAGTAACGAGGTAACGAAAATGAAACATATCCTTTCTGTACTAGTAGATAATAAATTTGGAGTTCTGGCACGGGTAGCAGGGCTTTTTAGCGCAAGAGGTTTTAATATTATCTCTCTGGCTGTAGGCGAAACACAGGACCCGAGCATATCGAGGATGACGGTTGTTGTTGAAGCCTCCGATGCCCGTATTCTTGAGCAGATTATTAAACAACTGCATAAATTGATAGACACAATTTCAGTGATAGACCTTACAAAAAAGGATTTCGTGGAAAGGGAATTGGTTTTACTTAAGGTCCGATGCGATAAAACAGTCCTGAAAAAGATAAGAACGTTATTAAATAGACACAAGCACGCAACCCGTATGATTAGACAAAGCAATAATGAGGCAATAATTGAGATTTGCGCGACCTCAAAACAGGTAGAGGATTTTTTTCTTCAGCTGAAACCATACGGTATTCTTGAATTGATGCGCACGGGGAAAGTGGCAATAGCGTAAGGATTGGGGAACGTCCCCCAGATGGTTGCAATGGAGGTTGATAATGGCAAGGGTATATTATGATCAGGACGCGGACTTGAATTTGTTAAAGGCCAAGACGGTGGCAATTATCGGTTATGGGATACAGGGCAGGGGTCAGGGGTTATGCTTAAGAGACAGCGGCATAAACGTGGTTATTTCAGAGCTTCAAGGTACGCCGAATTATCAGCAGGCAATAGACGATGGATTTAATCCTGTTGCGGTTGAAGAGGCTGCCAGGCTTGCGGATATCATTCAAATTTTAACCCAGGACCACGTTCAATCCAGGGTGTACAAGGAGAGTATTAAACCGAACCTGAAAAAAGGCAAGGCGCTTTGTTTTTCGCACGGCTTTAATATCAGATTTAAACAGATAAAGCCGCCTAAAAAGGTTGATGTATTTATGGTAGCGCCTAAAGGGCCAGGCGCTTTGGTAAGGAAGATGTATGAAGAGGGCAAGGGCGTTCCCTGTTTGCTGGCGGTTTTTCAGGATGCAACCGGACAGGCAAAGCAGTTGGGTTTAGCGTATGCGAAGGCTATTGGAGGAACGCGAGCAGGGGTTATTGAGACGACCTTTGCCGAAGAGACCGAGACGGACTTATTCGGCGAACAGGCAGTTCTTTGCGGCGGGATTACAGAGTTAATCAGGGCCGGATTTGATACATTGATTGAAGCAGGCTATCAGCCGGAGATTGCTTATTTTGAGGTACTCCATGAATTAAAGCTGATTACCGATTTGATACAAGAGGTGGGCATCAGCGGTATGCGCCGCCGCGTTTCCAATACTGCCTGCTACGGCGACCTTTCGCGCGGGGTGAAGGTTATTACCGGGAAAACCCGCCGGGCAATGGTAAAAATCCTTAAGGACGTAAAATCAGGAAAATTCGCCCGGGAGTGGATTAAGGAAAATGAAAACGGCAGACCTGTATTTAATAAGCTTCTTAAACAGGACGATGAGCATAAGATAGAACAGGTAGGCAGGCAGCTGCGGGAGATGATGCCCTGGATGAAGAAATAGCATGGTAGCTCATAGGTTGTAGCTGATGTTGTACGGTTCCTTGAGCGGGAGCTAAAAGTTAACAAGGATAAAATGGATAAGATTATAATTTTCGATACAACCCTTCGTGATGGCGAGCAGGCGCCGGGCGCTTCCTTGAATATTCAGGAGAAGTTAAGTATTGCGCAGGCGCTTTCTGATTTAGGGGTAGATGTTCTTGAAGCCGGTTTTCCGATTTCCAGCCGGGGTGATTTCGACGCGGTAAAAGCAGTAGCCATGCAGATAAAGGGTTGTTCTATCTGTGCACTTGCGCGGTCGGTAAAGAAGGATATTGACACTGCCTGGCAGGCGGTTAAGCCCGCCCGGCGTCCCCGGATACATATATTTCTCGCTACCTCCAGGATTCACATGAAATATAAGTTAAAAAAGGCAGAGGATGAAATTCTGCGCCTGGCGGTTCAGGCGGTAAAATATGCTAAGAGATTTTGTCCGGATATAGAATTTTCTCCTGAGGATGCCTCGCGCAGTGAAAGGGAATTTTTGTTTAAGGTTATTGAGGCAGTTATCGAAAACGGGGCAGCCACGGTCAATATTCCGGATACGGTGGGTTATGCCGAGCCGGAGGAATTCGGTGATTTAATCAGCGCGATAAAAAATAAGGTGCCTAATGTAAAAAGGGCAGTTATATCCGTGCATTGCCATAATGATTTAGGCTTAGCGGTTGCTAATTCCTTAGAGGCGGTAAAAAATGGTGCCCGGCAGGTTGAGTGTACTATCAACGGTATAGGCGAGCGCGCAGGCAACGCTTCTTTAGAGGAAATAGTAATGTCTTTGGATGTAAGAAAAGATATCTTTGCCAAGGTTAAAACAGGCATAAAAAAGAAGCAGCTTTACAAGACATCTCGGCTGGTAAGTAAACTTACCGGTTTTGTTATTGCGCCCAATAAGGCAATCGTAGGGTCAAACGCGTTCAGGCATGAGGCAGGTATTCATCAGGACGGAATTTTAAAGAGACGCGCTACCTATGAGATTATCCGGCCGGGGGATGTTGGTTTTACTCAGGAGAGTCTTGTTTTGGGTAAACATTCCGGCAGGCATGCTTTTTTGGAAAGGTTAAGGGTTATGGGGTTTAGGTTAAAGGGAAAGGAATTAGACAGGGCATTCTTGGAATTTAAGCGGTTGGCGGATAAGAAAAAAGAGATATTCGAAAATGACCTTGTTGCTATTGCCGAGGATCAGATTCACAAGCAGACAAAAGCTGTTTTGCGGTTGGTCAGCTTTAAGGTTTCTTTGGGGACAGGCATTCGGCCGGAAGCCGAGGTAGTTTTAAAATACCGGGACAAGAAAGCAAAGGCCGTATCTTCCGGCGATGGCCCGGTTGACGCTTGTTTTAAGGCAGTTGACAAGATTGCGAGAATCCCTGTGCGGTTAGTTGATTATCGTCTGGAGGCGGTTACGCAGGGTAAGGATGCTCAGGGTTCGGTTATCCTAAACCTAATCCATAAGGGTAAGAATCTTTCCGGGCGCAGTTCAAGTACGGATATCATTGAGGCCTCGATTTTAGCTTATATTAACGCGTTAAATAGGACCGAATGAATTACGCCCCTTCAATAATCTATGGCCTGATTGGCTATCCAGTCAAACATAGCTTTTCTCCCGCAATGCACAACGCGGCGTTTAAGTATCTTAAACACAGCGGACAGCTTAACTGCGATGCTGAATACCGGTTGTTTGAGATATGCCCGGGAAAGCTTAAACAGTTTCTCCTGCCTGATTCGGATCAAGAATTCAAAGACACAAATAATAATTCTGTTCGGGCCGCGGATGTAATAGGATTTAATATTACCATACCGCATAAGCTCAGGGCAGTTGAGATATTGGGAGGCTCGCCTTTTCTCATTAAAAATATTCCTACCGAGCAGGATCATTATGTTTTTATATCCGGAGCTATAAATACCGTCAAAAGAGACAATAATTTTTGTAATACGGATGCCCCGGGATTCGTAAGGTCATTAAAAGAGGATTTAAAATTTAATACCCAGGGCAAAAACATTCTTATCTTTGGCTGCGGCGGCGCAGGCAGGGCTGTAATCGCGGGTTTGACCTGGGAAGATAGCGGGATTAAAAAGATATATATATATGATGTAAGTAAAGAGGCAACCGAGTCCGCGCAAAAACATTTTTCCCGCCTCGATTTTTTAAATTTAAAGGAGAAATTGGAATTTATTTCAGAGAAACAAATACCTGAAAAGATAAAAAAGTGTTCTTTATTAGTCAATGCATCTGCTGTAGGTATGAAACAGGGTGACGGCTCTGTGATAGACAGGAAATTACTGCATGAGGATTTATTTATATACGATGTGGTGTATAACAGGAAAACACAACTGATCAAAGACGCGAAATCTTTACTGCTGCCTGCGGCAGACGGCTTAGGCATGCTTTTATATCAGGGTGTGCTTGCCTTTGAATTCTGGACCGGGAAAGACGCACCTGTCGAAGTAATGAGGCTGGCATTACAGGGAGAATTAGAAAAATGCCGGAGATAATGATCAAGATAATCGTTTTTGTGTTTGGTTCAATTACCGGCAGTTTCCTGAATGTCTGTATATACAGATGGCCCTTGGAGCAATCCGTAGTCAGGCCGCGCTCTCACTGCCCACATTGTAAGAAGGCGATTCTCTGGTATGATAATGTTCCTTTGTTTAGTTATCTTATGTTAAGGGGAAGGTGCCGTTTCTGTAAACAGGGAATTTCCTTTCGTTATTTTTTAGTTGAGTTTATTACTGCCGGTATCTTTTTGTTTTTTTATATTCAATATGGCTTAAGCCTTAATTTTGCCTTTTACACCATTTTTGTCTGCGCGTTAATAGTTGCTACTTTTGTTGATATCGCGCACCGTATTATTCCCGATGAGGTCTCATTAGGCGGTATAGTTGTCGGGTTTCTATTTGGCGTTACAAGGAGCTTCCTTCAGCCGGGCGGATTCCGGTTTGAACGTTCCATAACCGGCCTTATGTTTAATCCGCCGCCGGTATTAGACTCTTTTCTGGGAATTCTGCTTGGCGGCGGAATTATCTATTTTACGGGAAAAGTATTTGATCTGGTTTATTTTAAATTGCTTAAAAATGGCCCGGTTGACGGTGAGATGGAATCAATGGGCGCAGGAGACGTAAAACTGCTGGCGATGATTGGCGCATTTTTAGGCTGGAAGATAGCGGTGTTAACTTTTTTTATTGCCCCTTTATTCGGGTCGGTAATCGGCGGTTTTAACCTGATTTTTAAAAAGCGGCACACTATACCCTACGGACCGTTTCTGTCTATGGCGGCATTTCTTAATTTGTTCTGGGCAGAGGCAATTTTCAGATTGTTATTTCTTATATAAGAAAGTAACCCACAGAGAGCACAGAGAAAAGCTTAAAAAATAAATTACAAAATTAAAAGCTTTTGTAACCACAAATTAAGACTAATGAACACGAATGGGTTTAATTTGAAAAGCTTTTAACTAATCCGTGTGTATCCGTGTCCATCTGTGGTTACAAAAAAAGAAGCTTTTTAAGTTTTTTAAAGTACTAAAAAGAATAATTATGAAGTTTAAGGGGCGGGAATTCTTTCTTTCCAAGAAAATAGGAAAGGCGATTATGGATTACGGGATGATTTCCGACGGCGACCGGATTGCGGTTGGTGTTTCGGGGGGCAAGGACAGCCTAAGCCTTTTGCGCATTTTGCGCTACCGTCAGGCGTTCTGTCCGGTTGAATATCATTTGGTTGCCGTGTATGTTGATTCGGGTAATTCTGCCGGAAACACAAACAGGCTCAAGAGGTATTTTAAGGATTCAGATTATGAATTCGTGATAAAGAAACTGAAATTATCCTTTAAGGGAAATTTTTGTTCTAGCGGGTCTTCGTGTTTTTGGTGCTCATGGAATAGAAGGAAGATATTCTTTGAAACTGCCTCAGAGTTAGGATGTAATAAGGTAGCACTCGGGCATAATCTGGATGATATCGTTCAGACAATTTTACTAAACCTGTTTTTTAACAGCGAGATTTCGGCGATGTCACCCAACCAGGTATTATTCAGCGGCCGGTTGACGATTATCCGTCCTCTGGCATACGTGCAGGAAGAAGAGATTGCCCGTTTTGCCCGGCAGGAAAAATTACCCTATTTTAAAAATAATTGTTTGAATTTTTCTTCTAACCGCAAAAAGATTGCCGAAGTTATTAAGGATTTGGAAAGAGTATGCCCTAATGTTAAGACTAATATTTTTAGGAGTATTAAGAGAATAAAGAAGGAGTATTTATTATAGGGGGGGGATAAGATGCTTAAGATTTTAATCGTTTATTATTCCCGTTCAGGCAATACCGGAAAGATGGCTAAAGAGGTTGCCGCGGGAATAAAGAAAGAGGGCGTTAGCGTAGATTTAAAAAGGGTTGAGGATGCTAGGGCTGATGATTTATTGGGTTATGACGGTATAATTATCGGTTCTCCTACCTATTACGGAACGATGTCGGCAGAGATTAAGAGGCTCGTGGATGATACGGTAAAGTTTCATGGGAAACTTGAGGGTAAGGTCGGCGGAGCATTTACATCCAGTGCTAATGTGGCAGGCGGAAACGAGACTACGATTTTAGATATTCTAAATGTTATGCTTGTTCACGGAATGGTGGTTAAGGGTGATTCTCAGGGTGACCATTATGGCCCGGTAGCCATTGGCGCTCCTGATAGCCGCGCGCTTAAGCAGTGTCTGCGTTTCGGTGAGCGTATGGCAAGATTGGTCAAACAACTTTAATGAATCTATCAGGTGGACCTTTTGATTTTCTGGTGGTATTCCTTGGTGGGGTGTTGATGAGCTTTACCCCGTGTATTTATCCTATTTTGCCCATAACCGTTGCTTACATAGGAGGAAACAGCGGTAATTCTAAAATAAGAGGGCTGTTTCTAAGTTTGGTTTATGTTGCCGGATTCAGTACAACTTATGCTATCCTTGGTTTGATCGCGGTAATGACCGGTTCAATATTTGGCAGATTCAGCAGCCATCCGGTAGTGCGCATTATTGCCGGGCTGGTTGTGATTTTGTTTGGCGTTAGCCTTTGGACCGGGCGGGGATTGAGGCTGCCGGTATTAAACCTGCCGGTAAAGAAAAGGCCCAGGGGGTATTTATCCTGTTTTTTCCTGGGCGTTACTTCGGGTTTTGTAATTAGCCCTTGTACGGCACCGGCCTTAGGCTCAATTTTGACATTCGTTGCCCTGAAAAAAAACTTTATTTATGGCGCGCTTATATTGTTTACTTTTGCTTACGGGATGGGGCTGTTACTTATCCTGGCAGGTACATTTAGTTCTTTTTTAACTGTTTTGCCCAAATCAGGAAATTGGATGAAGATTATAAAAAAGGTTTGCGCGGTTATTTTAATTATTGCCGGTGTTTATTTTGTTATTTTAGGTTCAGCAGATTTAGCCCCGGTGGATTTTTTTGCCGGACGTTTTATCCTGACGCAGACAGCTTATGCTCAGGGCACGGGAGTTATTACGGATGGCTTTGATTTTACGCTTAAGAGCTTAGATGACAGAGAGATAACCCTTTCTGAGTTTAGGGATAAGAAGCCGGTTATTTTAGCTTTCTGGACCAGCTGGTGTGTTTATTGCCGGCAGGAATTGAACACTTTAGCCAAGCTTTATCCTAAGTTTCAATCCGAGAATATAGAGGTTTTATTGATAAATGTTCAGGAGCCAGCGGAGAAGGTCAGGCGGGTAGTTCAGAGAGGGTCTTTTCCGTTTCCTGTTTTATTAGATTTATACGGCCATGTTGCCCAGGACGTTAGATTGGCCGGTATTCCTTTCTTTGTGCTGATTGACAAGGCAGGCAAAATCGTATTTATGGATCATCGTTTTCCTCATAATGGATACAGGCAACTTCTTTTAGGCGTAGTTTCTCGTTAATCCCGGGCGGGTTTAAGCAGGTAAATCCTCGAGACATTCTTAGATAGGATTCTTAATGAAGGACAGTATCGCTTTATTGTTAGATTTATATGAATTGACAATGGCTCAGGCCTATTGGAGGGCAAGAAAAGACTGCCTTCCGCAGGCGACATTCGATCTGTTTGTGCGTCAGTTGCCCCGTAACCGCGGATACCTTATTAATGCGGGGCTAGCGGATATTCTCGATTATATACAAAACCTAAGATTTACCCCGCGGGATATTAATTATCTTAAGCAACAGGATTTGTTTAGCGCGGATTTCCTGAATTATTTAGCTCAATTTAAATTCAGCGGCGATATCTGGGCAATGCCCGAGGGAGAGATTTTCTTTGCTAACGAGCCGGTTATCCGCGTAACCGGCAACATTATCGAGACGCAAATTTTAGAATCGTTCTTTCTTAATACGGTAAATCTGCAGGCGATGATTACTACTAAGGCCTCTCGTGTAACCCTGGCAGCCGAAGGCAGAAAGGTATTTGATTTTGCTCTCCGTCGGACCCATGGTCAGGACGCCGCTTTAAAGGTAGCGCGCTGCTCATATATTGCCGGATTTGCCGGTACCTCTAATGTGCTTGCCGGGAAAATCTATGGGATTCCGATCGCGGGGACAATGGCACATTCCTATGTTATGTGTTTTAAGAAGGAGGTAAAAAGTTTCCTGAGTTACCCGCAATCTTTCCCCGATAAAACAATTCTCTTAGTGGATACCTATGATACAAAAAAGGGAATAGCAGCGGCGATTGAGGTGGGATTAAGGTTAAAACAGCAAGGGTTTAAGCTTTTAGGGGTTAGGCTGGATAGCGGCGATTTAGCTGGTTTGTCTAAAGCGGCAAGAAGGATGTTAGATGATACGAGCCTTGCTGAAGTCAGGATTTTTGCCAGCGGGAATTTAGATGAATATAAGATTCGCGAATTAATACAGGAGGGTGCGCGAATTGATAATTTCGGCGTAGGTACCAAGATGGGTGTAAGCGAGGACGCGCCTTTTCTTGATATCATCTACAAAATTTGTGAGGTAACGAACTCAGCGGGGAATTTTTTGCCGACGATGAAATTAAGCCGGGAAAAGACAACGATTCCCGGAAGAAAGCAGGTATACCGGCTTTACGATTCAAAGGGAAGGTTTTTAAGGGATACTCTGGCGTTAGAGCGGGAGAAGAGGATATACGGCCGGCCGTTACTAAGGCATCTGGTGCGCAAGGGAAGGGTGATTTATGCCAGGCCAACATTGAGAAAAGTCCGGGATTACGCGGGGAAAAATCTCGCGGCGTTAGGGGATAAATATAAAAGGTTAATTCAGCCGGCAGTGTATCCGGTAATTATTAGCCGGGGGCTTAAGAGTTTAATCAGGGATTTGTCTTTTCAGATAAAAAAGCGTCAATAAAGAGAGCTGGGGACACTCTTCCGATTGGCTTCAAGGGTGTCCCCCGAAGGGCAGAAAGGATGTCCCTAATGAAGAAAAGGGTTGTGTTTGTGGATATAGACACTCAGTATGACTTTATGCACCCTCATGGGAAACTGTATGTTCCGGGGGCAGAAAAATTAAAGCCTAACCTAAGACGTTTGTTTAAGTTTACTAAAGAGAGCAATATTGTGATAATTTCCTCTGTGGATAGCCATAAAAGGGATGACCCCGAGTTTAAAGCCTTTCCTCCTCATTGCATAACCGGCAGCCGGGGCCATAAAAAGATTAAAGAAACCCTGCTAATAACAAAGACAGGCACTGTTCAGCAGAGGGCATCGGGACAGATTCTTGTTACAAAACATACTATCGATATTTTTTTTAATCCGAGGATGAAGGTTCTTTTAAGGCCTTATGGGACAGCTTATGTTTTTGGCGTGGCTCTTGATTATTGCGTAAAGGCAGCCTGTCTCGGATTGGTTAATTCAGGGATACAGACATATTTAATAAAGGATGCTACTCAGGCGGTTTCAGCTAAAGGCAAGACAGAAACTTTAAGATTGCTGAAGCGTAAAGGTGTAAGTTTAGTAACTACGGATGCAGTAATTAATAGATTACAAGGGTTAAGATGGCAGAGATAACTGGAGCAGCGACAGGAATTGGTAGCTTGCCGCATACGGATGTCGATGCGGCTTTGGATTTGATCTTTAAATACGTTCCCAAAATTCCCTTCTGGCCGCAATTGCCAAAAAGGAACATTCGCGAGAGTATGATTGCTCAATTCAGCGAGGGGATACCTTGTCTTCGCGTTAGTCAGGCGGGCGTGTCTTTTGATTCCTCGTCTCAAGAGCAGGAACTGGCTGAATTCTACGAACATATTATTACCGATGACAGTGGATATTTTGCGGTTTCTTCTGATTTCGCCTCCGGATTCTGGCAGTTCCTTTCCCGGCTGGAGAAAGAGGACATTAGCCGGGTTGAATTTATCAAGGGGCAGATTACCGGCCCATTTACGTTTGCCGCGAGTATTAATGATAAAGACGGTAAAGCAGTATTACATAATCCTGTTTTTATGCAGGCGGTGCACGAGGGTTTAGCGATTAAGGCGCGCTGGCAGATAGATTTGTTCAAAAAATTCGGCAAGTCAACAATGCTATTTCTGGATGAGCCGTATCTGGCCTGTTTGGGTTCCGGTTTTACCCCGATAAACCGCCAGGAGGTTATTGCGGGTTTGAGCGAATTTACCAAAAAGATTAAATCTCAGGGAAGGGTAATTTTATCCTGTCAACAGGATAGTATAGACGCGGGCAAGGATAGGGAGGATTTAATCGCGGTTCATTGCTGTGGTAATACCGACTGGTCAATATTTACCGAGGTTCCCGGCATTGATATCATCAGCTTCGATGCCTTTAATTTCCTTGACCGGGTTTTGCTTTATGCAAGCCAGCTGCGCGCTTTCTTTACCAGGGGAGGCATACTTGCCTGGGGGATTGTACCGACACAAGACTTTAGCTCCAGCATAAATACCGCTATGCTAATTGAGAAGCTGGAGGCCGGTTTAGATCTTCTGGTTAAAAAGGGGGTAGAGGAGGACTTATTTAAGAATAGGTTGATTATTACCCCTTCCTGCGGCTTAGGAGTATTAGATTCTAAGAGGGCAGAGTCGATATTTAAGTGTTTAGCCGGGGTTTCTTGCGCCATGAGCAAAAAGTATTTGACAAAGTAGGATAAGTTTTGTATTATAAAAAGGCATTTTTAAAGCAAAAAAAATAACCACAGAGAACACAGAGATTAAAAGTTGTAAAGTTTTTTGATAGAGGTAACCTGATGAAAGAAATTCGAGTTCACGCACGAGCGGGCCAGGGAGCAATTACTACCGCCTTTGTCTTAGGTGAGGCATATTTTATCAAAGGCATGTATCCTTTTGCCTTTCCTCATTTTGGAGCGGCTCGTATGGGTGCCCCGATGAATGCCTTTATTAGGGTGGATGATAAGCCCGTGCGTATGAGAAGCCAGATTTATGAGCCGGATTTTGTGATTATTGTGGATGCTACTCTTTTACGCAGCGTTAACTGTTTAGCCGGACTTAAGGAGGATGGGGTTGCGGTAATTAACCAGCGTGATGGGGTTGTGATTCCTAAGGCAAAATTAAAGCAGAAGATATATGTAGTACCGGCAAATGCGATTGCTCAACAGACAATCGGTCGTCCGTTAGGAAATACCGCCCTTTTAGGCGCTTACGCGGCAGCGACCCGCGAGATAAAATTAGAGGCTTTGCTGGAAGCGGTAAAGGCACGTTTCTCCGGTAAGAGGCAGGAGGGGAATCTTCAGGCGGTTAAACAGGGTTTTGAGTATATAAAAAAGAATATTTAACGAGTCTTTCGCAGGAGAGAAATGTTTGGACCACTAATTGCGAAACCCGGCTCAAGCCGGAAAAACAAAACCGGTTCCTGGCGAACAGAATTCAGGCCTAAGTTCTTGCAGAAAAACTGTATTGGCTGTAAGCTATGTGCTTTGACCTGTCCCGAAGGATGTATCGAGGAAACCGGGAAGAACGCATTTAATTGTGATTATGATTTTTGCAAGGGCTGTGGTATTTGCGCGAAAACCTGTCCGAAGCAGGATATCGAAATGGTAACCGAAAAGTAATGAAAGAATTCTTAGAGGGTTCACAGACAATAGCCAGGATTATCAGGTTGTGTAAGCCGGGGGTAATCTCTGCTTACCCGATTACTCCTCAGACACATATCGTCGAAGGGTTAGCGCAAATGGTGGCCGATGGTAAGCTTGACTCACAGTTTATCAACGTGGAGAGTGAGCATTCAGCCGCCTCAGTAGTTTTGGGCGCTTCGGCGACGGGGGTACGGGTTTATACCGCAACCAGTTCCCAGGGCCTATTTCTTATGGCCGAGGTTTTGTTTAATATTGCCGGGATGCGTCTTCCGATTGTGCTTACCTGTGCTAACCGGGCAATGTCAGCCCCGATTTCTATCTGGAATGACCAGCAGGATTCGGTTTCTCTGCGTGATAGCGGTTTAGTCCAGCTTTATGCCGAGAATATTCAGGAGGCAGCGGATTTACATATAGTTGCTTATCGTCTTGCCGAGGACAGGAAGGTTATGCTTCCGGTAATGGTTTGTATTGACGGCTATATACTGACTCACGGAATCGAAACGGTGGATATGCCTGAGCAGGAAAAGGTAGATAAATTTCTGCCTGCATACCGGCCTGCTTATAAATTAGATGTTGATAAACCGATAACCTTGGGATGTCTGGCTGACCCGGATTATTATATGGAGACACGTTTTGCGATTCAGGAAACCTATAAAGAGCTCGCTAAATTTATGCCTCAATTGTTTGAGGAATTTCATTCAACCTTTGGGCGTAATTATGGTTTTGTAGAGAAATACCGTTTGGAAGACGCAGAAAAGGTGATTGTAGCAATGGGTTCGGTCTGCGGGACGATTAAGGATGTAGTAGATGAGTTAAGGAAGAAGGGCAAAAAGGTTGGCCTGCTTAAAATCTGGGTTTTGCGTCCTTTTCCTTCTGAGCAAATCTACAATGCACTGAAGGGAATTTCGCGGGTAGCCGTATTAGACCGTGCCTTATCATTAGGCTCGTTTGCGCCTTTGGCTTCGGAGATTAAGACCGTATTCTTTGGCAAGAAAAAAACGCCAAAGGTAATCAGTAGTTTTATTGCCGGTCTCGGAGGCAGGGATATTACCAGAGAGAGCATAAAACAGATATTTCGCCAGCTGAATCAAAGAGAGGTTTCGGGTAAATTCATTGATTTGAAGCCGGAATTATTACAGGAGAAAATATGAGTGGCTCGCAGCTAAAATCTTTATTTTCCTCTGGGCATACAGCCTGCGCCGGATGCGGTCAGTCAATTGCCGCGCGTTTAGTTGTTGATATTACCGGGCCGAATACCATTATTGCCAATAATACCGGTTGCCTCGAGGTTTTCTCCACAAAATACCCGGAATCTGCCTGGGGTATGCCTTGGATTCACTCCCTGTTTGAAAACGCCGCGGCTGTTGCCTCGGGTATCGAAGCGGCCTTAATATATTTAAATAAAAAAGAGAATGTTACTGTTATTTGTCAGGCAGGAGATGGCGGGAGCGCTGATATTGGCCTACAGGCGTTATCCGGGATGTGGGAAAGAGGCCACGACGTGCTTTCTATCTGTTATGATAATGAGGCATATGAAAATACCGGGATACAAAGAAGCGGCTTGACTCCCTATAATGCCAGTACTACTACCTCTCCATCGGGAGTTCAGTCTTTTGGCAATCCCCGGCCCAAAAAGCCGCTTCCGGAGATTGCTAATGCTCACGGGATTGCCTACACAGCTGTTGCTTCAGTGGGTTTTCCTCAGGACCTGCAGAAGAAAGTAAGAAAAGCAGTAGGTATTAAGGGCCCTAAATATCTGCAAATTCATGTTCCCTGTCCTCTGGGTTGGGGGTATTCTTCAGATTTAACTTGTCAGGTTGCCAAGCTTGCGGTTCAAACCGGACTTTATCCATTATTTGAATATGAAGACGGCATATTAACCGGGGTGCGTAAGATTACCCCTGTGCCGGTTGAGGAGTATCTTAAGTCTCAGCGGCGATTCAGGCATGTTATTAATAATCCTGCTGAATTGGCCAAGATTCAGGACGTTGCTAA
>JAUXFU010000094.1 GCA_030622705.1 Candidatus Omnitrophota bacterium
GGCAAAACAGCGTTCTTATGTTTTAGGCGGCGCAGCCAATGTAGCTAATAATGTTAAGAGTTTAGGCGCCTGTGTTTGTCTTTGCGGCGTGATGGGCAGTGATAAAAATTCGGAGATTTTATTATCTCAATTAAAAAAGCAGGGTATTTCCCGGGAAGGGATATTTTCGATAAACAAAAGGCATACTACGCTGAAGACACGGATTATCTCTAATCATCAACAGGTGGTAAGGGTAGATTGGGAGCATAACAACTCTTTACACAAGAGCGTTAATGCTAAATTATATGATTTTATTGAGAGCAATATTAGCAGATTCAATGCCGTAGTTATTGAGGATTATGGTAAAGGTGTAATAAATTCATGGTTGACAAAGAAGGTAATTGATTTAGCCCGGGAGAAAAAACGGATAATCACCGTTGACCCTAAGGAGGAACATTTCCGGTACTACACCGGCGCAGCCAGCATAACCCCTAACCGCAGGGAGGCAGAGAGCGCGGTGAGGAATTTGAAGATCCGGGATACTGCAAATAGGTTCAAGATAAGCATGGATAGGCTGGTAACCGACACAGACTTAAAGCGCGCCGGGAAGGAATTGGCAAGGTATCTTAAACTGGATTCACTTCTGATGACTTTAGGGGAAGCAGGGATGTTTTTATTCGATGGCAGCCAGGTCATTCATATCCCAACTCAAGCACAGCAGGTATTTGACGTTTCCGGAGCCGGCGATACAGTGATTGCTGTTTTTAGCTTGAGCCTGGCATGCGGGGCGAATAAATTAGAAGCGGCGCAAATTGCCAATATTGCCGCGGGGGTTGTGGTGAGTAAGGTTGGTACGGCTGTTGTCTCACGCAAGGAACTATTAGAAAGGATAAAGTAACCAGAGCACAGAAACCAGAAAAACCTTTTTCTGTAATCTGTTCTCTGTAATCTGGTTTCTACCGAGCGAAAGCGAGGGATAAATGGATGCAATTGGGGTAATACCGGCAAGATACGGCTCTACGCGTTTCGACGGCAAGGTCTTAGCAGACATTGGCGGCAAGCCTATGATTCAACTCGTCTGGGAGCGGGCAAAAAAAGCATTGTTTCTTGATGAGGTAATCATTGCCTGCGATGAGCAGAGGGTTTTTGATGCGGCCCGCGGTTTTGGCGCTAATTGCGTAATGACCGCAAAGGGGCATCTTTCCGGCAGCGACAGGATTACTGAGGTAGTTAGTTCTATTGAGGTTAAGGTGGTGGTTAATATTCAGGCTGATGAGCCATTGATTGAGCCGCTGATGATTGACAGTCTCGTTGAGGCATTACTCAGGGATAACTCTATTTGTATGGCAACTTTGATGAAACAGATTGAAGATGCCCAGGAGATTACTAATCCTAATATAGTTAAGGTGGTAGTGGATAAGAACAACTTTGCTCTCTATTTTTCGCGCGCGCCGATTCCTTATCAGGCAGAGAATACCGGGATTAATCCGGTTTACTATAAACATATCGGGCTTTATGCCTACACAAAGGATTTTCTGTTTACTTTTAAGAATATTCCCGTTTCATCTCTTGAGAAAGCGGAGAAGTTAGAGCAGCTGCGCGTCTTGCAGGAGGCTTTTCGTATAAAGGTAATTGAGACAAGCTTTGATACTGTCGGCGTAGACACGCCTGAGGATTTGGAGAAAGTACGGAGAATTTTGGCAGTGGCAGTATAGGAAAGAATAGCGGTGGGTATCGAAAACCGCAGATAGGGTATCGAGAACAATGAAGGCAAACATAATCGAACTGGGTAAGATTAGAATTGGCAGGGCCTGTCCTTTGGTTTTAATTGCCGGTCCGTGTGTAATTGAATCGGAAGAACTCTGTTTGTCTATAGCCAAGAGAATAAAGGAAATATGCCGCAGATTAAGGATTTCCTTTATTTTTAAATCCAGTTATGATAAGGCAAACCGGACATCGATTGGTTCATTCCGCGGGCCAGGTTTAAAGAAGGGGCTTAAGATACTCTCAAAGATAAAACATAAATTAGGCATTTGTGTGCTTTCCGATGTGCATTGTAAAGATGAGATTGAACAGGCGGCGCGTGTTTTGGACATTATTCAGATCCCCGCTTTTTTATGCCGTCAGACAGATCTTCTGATTGCTGCCGCAGCCACCGGAAAAATCATAAACATTAAAAAGGGTCAATTCCTGGCACCCTGGGATATCGCGGCGATAATTAAGAAGGTGCGAACCACCGGCAATAAGAATATACTGATTACTGAACGGGGGGTAAGCTTTGGTTATAATAATCTGGTTTCTGACTTTCGCGCGTTAGCAATTATGCGTGATTTTGGATATCCGGTTATTTATGACGCTACGCACAGTGTACAATTACCTTCAGGTTTAGGCAAAACTTCGGGTGGTCAGCGCCGTTTTGTTTCTGGATTGGCCCGGGCAGCGGTTGCTTTTGGCTGCGACGGATTATTTATTGAGGTGCATTCCAATCCGGATAAGGCGCTTTGCGACGGCCCGAATATGATTAATTTAAAGGAACTGGAGCAATTGCTCAGGCAGGTAAATAAGATTGAGGGGGCGCTTAAGTGAATCCAATAAAGCGGGCAGGGGAGGTTTTGGATATCGAAGCCAGGGCAATCAGGGATTTAAAGAAGACGATAGGTAAGGATTTCAAGGCAGCAGTTAATCTGCTTTTGGCTGCAAAGGGAAGAGTTGTGGTCAGCGGTATGGGCAAAACAGGCATTATTGCTCAGAAGTTTTCAGCAACCCTATCTTCTACGGGTACGCCCAGTTTATTCCTGCATTTAGCAGAGGCAATTCACGGAGATTTAGGCCGGGTAACCACTGATGATGTAGTAGTTATTCTTTCCAGCAGCGGAGAAAGCGAGGAGATAAAGAAACTGTTGCCGATTCTGAAAAAGATTGGCAGTGAGATTATAGCTCTAACCGGGAATATGAAATCATCTCTCGCACGTTTTAGTGATATTATTCTTAATGTGGCAGTTAAAAAAGAAGCCTGTCCTTTAGGCCTGGCTCCTACTGCTTCAACAACAGCAATGCTGGCAATGTGCGATGCGCTTTCCGTATGTCTTTTGGAACTAAAGAGTTTTAAAGAAAGAGACTTTGCTTTTTTCCATCCGGGCGGTTCTCTGGGTAAGCGTTTGCTTCTTAGGGTCGAGGATATTATGCGTACGGGAAAGGCTAATCCCGTGGTACGGGAGACTGAGATTGTATCTTCGGTTTTGTTAAAGATTACACAGGCGCGCGCTGGCTGCGCAACGGTTATTGATAATAAAGGCAGGTTAAAGGGTATATTTACCGATGGTGATCTGCGCCGGCATTTAGAGATTGACCCTGATCTATCCCGGCGGAGGGTAACAAAGGTGATGACTAAGAATCCGACTGCGATTAGCAAAGATCATCTTGCCGCTGAGGCAATGCGCGTATTGGAGACTAAAAAGATTGACGAGATTCCGGTTGTGGATAAGTATGGCAGAGTGGTAGGGCTTTTAGATGTGCAGGATTTGTTGAGGGCGGGGGTGGTTTAAGTATACTGCTGTATTGTTATATTGTTAAACTGCTATACTGTTATATTGGGGGTTTATGGAAGAATATTTGGTTGAGAGGGCAAAAAGAACGAAGTTGCTATTATTGGACGTTGACGGCGTTCTTACGGATGGCCGGATAATTTACGATTCAAAAGGCCGGGATTCCAAATTTTTTAATGTTCATGATGGCTTAGGGGTTTACCTGTTAAAGAAAGCCGGTATACCTACGGTTCTGATTACCGCAAAGGGTTCGCGCGCGATAAAACCACGCGCACGCGATATGCAGGTTGACGCTGTATTTGAGGATATTTCACCAAAGACCTCCGTGCTTGATAAGATATTGACAAAACACAAGGTTAGTTCTCAGGAGGCTTGTTTTGTCGGCGATGACCTGGTGGATTTATGTTTGATGAAAAGGGTGGGGTTTGCTATTGCCGTATTTAACGCCTGCGCGGAGATAAAGAGCCTTGCTCATTATGTTACCCAAAAAGAAGGCGGCAACGGTGCGGTCAGAGAGGTTGCTGAGTTAATCCTGAAGTCTCAAGGCAAATGGGAAGAAATACTCGGATTGTATCAGGTTTAATTTTTTTGTTTATCTTTTTGCCGGGAATTCTCTCTGAAGCATTGCCGCAGGAGCCGGAGCAGACGATTTATGAGTTCAGGCTGTCGGGTTTCGGAGAAGGTGGTAAGAGGGCCTGGGAGATTCGCGGTAAAACGGCAGATATCTTTACTGGCCGGATAAAGCTTAATGACTTTGTAGGTGTAATTTATGATCAGGAGAAGATTATCGTAATCGCGGATAGGGGAGATTTCGATAGAGTTCAGAATAAGGTTCATTTAGAGAATAATGTTGTAATTACTACCGTCTCGGGGGTAAAATTAACTACTGATTATTTGGAGTGGGACAGGCATACTTTACAGGTTTACACAGACGCGCCGGTCA
>JAUXFU010000068.1 GCA_030622705.1 Candidatus Omnitrophota bacterium
CAATAGAAGACCCGGTTGAGTATCAGTTAGGGGATATTACCCAAATTCAGGTGAATCCCAAGATTAAATTAACATTTGCTTCTGCCCTGCGCAGTGTTTTACGCCACGACCCGGATGTAATGATGGTAGGGGAGGTGCGTGATCCTGAGACCGCAGAACTGGCTATCCGCAGTTCATTAACCGGGCATCTGGTTTTTTCTACACTGCATACGAATGACGCGGCCTCTGGTGTGGCGCGGATGCTGGATATGGGTATTGAGCCGTATCTGGTAGCGTCTTCAATTGAGGTTTTAATTTCCCAGCGGCTTGTGCGGATGATCTGTGGGCAGTGTAAGAGGCAGGTTCCGGTAAGTAGTTATCATATCGGCAGCTATAATCTTGGGGAGTTTGTATATGAAGGTAAGGGTTGTGAGACATGCAGTTTTACGGGATTTTTCGGCCGCACAGTAATTTACGAGATACTTGTTATGAATGATGAGATCAGGAAGCTTGTTTTAGATAAGGTTTCATCAGGGCAGATACAGAAAAAGGCCCATGGTTTAGGGATGAAGACCTTAAGAGAAAGCGGGTTGGAGAAGGTAAAAGCGGGGATTACCACATTGGGTGAGGTTATGCGCGTGGTGGAGCTGGAATAAAAGGATAGAAGGCTATTAGGATATTAGGGTCTGGAGATTGAGAAATTGGGAGATTGGGCAGTGCCAAACTAATTAATAGAATGTTATATCGGTATCAGGCAAAAAGGGGGCCTCGGGAGAGAGTTGAGGGTAGGTTGGAGGCGGTAAGCGAGGAAGAGGCACTCAATCTTCTGGTAAAACAGGGATTGTTTCCAATAAGGGTTGAGGAACAAAGGCCTGCTGTTTCAAAAAGCAAGCGTATTGCTTCAAGATTTCGCCGGCGCATTAGCCTGGCGCATTTAGTTGATTTTAGCCGCCAGGTTAATAATTTACTCTGCGCTCATATAGAGCTTTTAAGAGTTCTCTATATTCTCAACGAGCAAACAGATAATCGGAACTTACGTCTGGTAATTTCTCAACTCTACAATCAGGTTAAAGAAGGCAAAAATCTTTCTGACGCCATGGAATCCTTCCCTCAGGTTTTTTCCCCTATTTATATAAGTTTGATTAGGGCGGGTGAGGCAAGCGGCCGGCTTGATTTGAGTTTTGAGCGTCTAACTTTTTTTTTAGAACAAAAACAGGATTTACGCCGCAAGGTTAATTCCAGCCTTGCATATCCGGCAATGATGGTTTTAGTAGGCGCTGGAACAATGGTTGTTTTGATTACGTTTGTCATTCCCCGGCTTTCCTTTTTATTTACTGACTTAGGTCAGAACCTGCCTTTGATTACAAGAATTTTACTTTCCGTTTCCTCCCTTTTTAGTCAACTCTGGTTCTGGCTGGTTCTGGCAGCGGCGGTGATAATCCTGGGGGTTTACCAGCGATTTTCTCATCATAAGATTTCTTTTCAGGCCATCGGGAAGACCATCCCCTTCTTTCGCAAAACCATACAGCTTGAGTCAATTACCCATTTTTCTTATTCTTTTGGAATGTTGCTCTCAAGCGGTATTTCTGTTTTGGAGGCGCTAAACATCAGCAGGCTGAGTTTAGCCGATACCCGTTTATCTGCCGAGGTAGGGCTGTTGAGGAGCCGGGTGACTCAGGGTAGTTCTTTGGCGCAGGCAAGTAAATGTCTGGTGTCATTTCCGAAATTGTTTTCCCGGATGTTAGTAATTGGAGAGGAATCGGGATTATTGTCTGAGGTAATGAATACAACCACGAATGTTTTAATGAAAGATTTAGATTTGCGTCTTAAGACGCTTTCTTCTTTAGTTGAACCAACAATTATTCTTGTAGTCGGTTTAACTTTAGGTATAATGATTATTGCTATGCTTTTGCCGATACTTCAAATGAGCGGGATGTCTGTTTAGTTCGTTAATTCGTTACTCTCGTTAGGCTCGTTATTCCCGTTACTTTCGTTGGGTGGTTAATAAATAGAACTTACAGAACTTATGCTCCGGGAATTTGTTTGCCGCACGAATCTTTTTGCCCTCTTTTTGGACCCCGCTCCTTCTGCAAGATAATGTAGGATTTAAGTAAGAAGGGGCGGGGCCCTAAAAAGACAAGAGTGCCAAAAAGATTCTAATTGTGCAGCAAACAAATTTCCTGCGCATAAGATGGAAGTTAACTATACATAAGCCGTTGATATATTGTTATAATAAAGGGTTAACATCGTCATCCTGCGGCTTGTTAACATCGTCATCCTGCGGCTTGACCGCAGGATCCAGAAAACAGATGCTTCTATGACAGAAAACTTATTCCTTTTAAAGAATTACTAATTGTGCTGCAAACAAATTCTCTACGCATAGGTTGTTATTTTCGTTAGTTCCATTACTCTAGTGCACTGTCAAATAAATTTTTATAGGTTGCACAGTGCGCTAAAGGGGGCGTGGGGGAGATCGTCCCCCACGTTTGGGGGGTGCTCAGCGACCCCGCACCTTTCTACTGCGCAGGGACGCTTCGTAGCAAAAAGGTGCGGGGGAAGCGCCGAAGGGGGGCTTGCCCCCCTAGCGGAAGTGGGCTGGCAACTCCGTTATGCTACTAAGAATTAAGTCGACAGCGCACTAGTTAGGGTGTTGAGAAATATGAGAATACGATTACCATTAATAAGGGCGCAGGAAAAGGTCGTTGTTGAAATTAACAGTTATTATTTAAAGATGGCCTTTTTTAAAGGGGCAAAGCTTCAGTGGTGGGAATACCGTCCGGTAGAGAAGCTAAGCGATAGGGATATCTCCAGGATGATTAAGCAGATATTTGAGACAAGAGGGGTTAAGCCTGTGAGGGGGATTTTTGTTCTTTCGCGTGACCTGCTAAAGGTCGGAATACTGCATTTGCCTTCGGTTAACGAGCAGGAAATTACCTCTATGGTTGGCATTAATGCCCTGCGGCAGGTACCGTATCATAAGGATGAGATTGTTTTAGGCTGGCGCGTCACTTCTACGGAGGGTGGCTATAGCGATGTGCTTTTAGCAATTTGCCAAAAGAATCTGATTAGGCGTTATATTGTTATTTTGGAGACCGCGGGCCTGAGTATTGAGGATATCCGGATGGTTTCTGAGGGTAGTCTCTCCTGGCTGCTGGGACAGCAGAAGCCTGTTGACGTAGGGCAGGCAGGATTTATCTTAGATATTCATAAATACTACAGTGACTTGATCGCTTTTAAGGGGGAGAATTTATTTGATAGCTGTCTGATTTCTCAGGGGGCAGATTTTTTAGCAAAGGGCAAGGAGAATATCGAACATTTTATTAATGAATTTAAACAGACAAGAGAGATGCTGCCTGAGGGGCTGTTAGAGAAATGTCCAAATTCTCTTTTTATTACGGGGGTAGGTGCGAGATTCCCTCAGCTAAAGGAATCTCTAGTAAGAGAGTTTAACCTTGAGGTGTCAAGGAGGGATCCCGGGCGGGATTTTCCTACTGATGCTTCTTTTACGGGTTTGCTGGGTATTGGGCAAAAATCTTTAATTAGGACAATAGTATTTGATGTTCCGGAAATTAAGGTAAAGAAGCTTTGGCGGAGGAAATTAAGACAGTTGATTTTATTAGGGGCCTTTTTGGCTTATGTTATAGTTATAAGCCTTGTAATTTTAGGATTTAAGATTTATGAATCTCAGGAGGAGCTGTTAAGGCTTCAGTCGGATTACAGCCGGTATGCCAACGATGCAGAGGAATTGTCTTTTTTGATGCAGAAGATCAGGATAATCTGCGATATAAAATCTCCCCAAAAGGGGTTAGCTTATCTTCTATATACAGTCTCAGAGGTTTTGCCTTCCGGCTGCCGCGTGGTAAGCATTAATTTTCAAAAGAAATCACGATTGGTAATTAAGGGAGAGGCGCAGGCAGTTTCACTGGTGTTCGATTTTATTTCTTTACTGGAAGAAACAGAGGTATTTATTAATGTGAAGACTACTTATACCCGGAAGATGAAGGGTAAGGCATCTGCGACCAAGGGCAGTGAATTTGAGATTGTTTGTTCGCTAAAATAGTGAGATGAATCTAAACGGCATTTTAAAGAAATTTCCGTCGGTAAGGGTATCAAAGCGGGAGTATTATCTTTTTTACGGCGTGGTTATTCTTGTAATATGTTTTTGCATGGAGCGGTTTGTTTTTTATAACATATTCTCGCAGTTGAATCTTCTTGATAGAAAGGTAGCAATGCTTAGTGTAAATTATCGGAAGGCAAAGACCTTAGTTGCCAATAAAGAAATAATTATGAAAGCGGCAACAGTTTATAAGGATTATTTAGAATCGCCTCTTAGCGCTCAACAGAATCCTTTATCAAATATTCTAAGTCATATCGAATCTTTAGCGCGTAAAAACGGCGGTATTCTTATTGATATGAAGCCCGGGAAGGGCGTGGTTAAAATTTCTACTCATAAAGTCTATACAATAGAGATTGGTTTACTAGGAAGCCTTGTCCAGGTTACTAACTTTATTGCGGATCTCCAGAAGGACGATATTCTTATGGAAATAGACATGGCGACTTTCACGCTAAAAGAGGAATTACTTCAGTTGGAGGCGAGATTATCAGTTATTGTGTTTTGATTATGCAGGGGGAGTTAGACAAGAAAGCAGCGAGTAGAAAGATAGTTTTTAAATTACAATATACAAATCACAAACAAATTACAATTCCAAATAACCAAAATCACAAACCCGAATAGAATTAACCACAGAGAACAGAATGAGAATTATACAAAGAGAAAACAGGAGAGTGAATGATGATGAAGAGACTTAAGCTTATCTTTACTCCGTTAGAGAAAGTTTATCCCGTTAAAGAACGAGGTTCTCTAACGGGTTTTACCTTAATTGAGTTAATGTTAGTGGTGGTGATTATCGGTATTCTGGCGGCAATGGTTGTACCGCGGTTAGGGGGCAGGTCTGAGCAGGCACGTATTGCTGCTGCCCAGGCAGATATCGATGCAAATATCTCCTTAGCATTGGATTTATACGAGATGGATAACGGGATGTATCCTGCATCTCTGGATGGTTTGACTACTAAGCCAGGAGATGCGGCGAATTGGAAGGGGCCGTACCTGAAAAAGAAACCGCTTGACCCGTGGAGCAAAGAATATGTTTATCAGAGGTCAGGTGTGCATAATCCTCACAGTTATGATCTTTATTCCCTTGGCCGGGATGGGCAATCCGGCACGACTGATGATGTTACGAATTGGTAAACGCAGGAAAGACAGTCAGAGATGCTCGATGCTTGCCGCCTCTGGCGGCACCCCGCCTTTTGGCGGTGGCGTTGCTCGATGCTCGTTGCTCGATGCGAGAGTGGGGTATCGAGCATCCAAAAGTAGCAAAGCAGGCTTTACAATGATTGAGTTGATGATAGCTGTGGTTGTTCTTACGGTGGGGCTTGTGTTTATTTTACAAAGCGTAAGTTCAGGGATACGGGTTGTGACTTGTGCGCAGAATAGGTTTTTAGCCGC
>JAUXFU010000014.1 GCA_030622705.1 Candidatus Omnitrophota bacterium
AAGCTGCTTTGGCTAAAATCGCCATTCGCTAAAAAACTGTCAGATTCATTTTATCTGATTTTGCGAAAATCCGTGGTTATCCGTGAATTAAATCCGCGGTCATCCGCGATTAAATAATGAATTATTTTTACGCGAATATTTCTTCTCCGGTTAAGTTTAGTAAAATGGTAGCTTCGGGGAATGACTTTGTTCTTCTTGATACCCGTAGGGAAAAAATCGCACGCTCTAAATTATCATTACTATCAACACAAATATGCCCCCGAAAGTATGGTGTAGGCGCGGATGGGGTTTTGGTTTTGGAAAAATCGAAAAAAGCGGATATTAAGATGCGGATTTTTAATCCTGATGGCTCAGAGCCGCAGATGTGTGGGAATGGGGTAAGGTGCGCGGCGCTCTATTGCGCCGGGAGCCGCAGACGCCGGATAAAAATTGAAACAAAAGCAGGGCTTATCGAGGCTGAGGTTAATAGGAGTAATGCCGGGGTTAAGATTAAGATGTCAGAGCCAATGGATATAAGATTGGATATGTGTTTAAACGTAGCCAGGCGAAAAATAAGGGTAAATTTTATTAATACCGGTGTTCCCCATGCGGTCATCTTTGTAGAGGGAATCGGTAAGATAGACGTGGTTAATATCGGCAGACAGATACGTTTTCATAAAAGATTCTTACCTGATGGAACAAATGTTGATTTTGTGCAAATAATCGACGATAATAATATAAGGATAAGGACTTATGAGCGCGGGGTGGAGGATGAAACCCTTGCCTGCGGGACCGGATCAGTGGCCGCAGCGTTAATAACCAATTACAAATTACCGGTTTCCGGTTACCGGCGGATAAACGTTCATACAAAAAGCGGCGAGGTTTTAAAGGTGGGGTTTATTTTGGCCGGTGGTATATTCAGTGATGTTTGGTTGGAGGGTCAAGCCAGGCAGATATATCTGGGTGTTATAAATAAAAGAAAATCTCATACAAATTAGGGAGATTAGGTAATTGGAGGATCGGGATCTAGTATTCTAATTCCCCAATAACCTTAATATTTACCGAATTAGTGAATAATATAAGTCTGTGTTCATCCGTGGTTTCATAAGTTTTTAATCTTGTTAATCTAGTGAAATCTTGTAGTTTTAAATAGGAGGTTACTAATGTTTAAAGGTTCAATTGTCGCCATTGTTACCCCATTTGATAATGGAAAAGTCAGCGAGCAAAAATTGAAGGAGTTGGTGGAATTTCAGATTAAAAACGGAACCTCAGGGATTGTGCCCTGTGGGACAACCGGGGAGTCGCCTACCTTGTCAACACAGGAACACGAAAAGGTAATCGAAGTTGTTATTAAGGCATCCGGAAAAAGGGTGCCGGTAATTGCCGGAACAGGCTCCAACAGTACCCAGGAGGCAGTAGAATTATCTGTCCATGCCGAAAAGGCAGGCGCGGATGGGTTACTTTTAGTTTCTCCTTATTATAACAAGCCGACACAGCAGGGCTTATATTTGCATTTCAAGAAGATTGCAGACAGCGTTAAAATTCCGGTTGTCCTTTATAATATTGCCTCGCGTACCGGGATAAATATTCAGCCGGAGACTATTGCCCGCTTAGCCGGTGAATGTAAGAATATTGTTGGGGTAAAAGAGGCTTCGGGGAGTTTGGAGCAGATGTCGCACATAAAGGCATTATGCGGCGGGAACTTCGATTTAATCTCCGGTGATGATGCCTTGACTTTACCGCTTTTAGCCATTGGCGGGACAGGGGTAATCTCTGTGGTGGCAAATATTGTCCCCCGGGATGTGGCGGATATGATTGAGGCATTTAATCAGGGTAATATAAAAAAGGCGCAAACCCTGCATTATAAACTTGTATCGCTGGTTAAGGCAATGTTTATTGAGACTAATCCTATTCCGGTTAAGACGGCGATGGGGTTAATTGGGATATGCCAGGCAGGCCTGCGGCTTCCTTTGTGTGCGATGTCGCCCGCGAATTTAGAGAAGCTAAAAGCAGCCTTAAAAGAATACGGGTTGTTGTATTGATATATTGATATATTGTTATATTGTTATAGTTAAAAAACCGATAGCCAAAAACTTAAAACCGACAACTGATAACTGAAAACTAAATTAGGGGGGTACAATGATTAAGCTTGGTATTGCCGGGGTATGCGGCCGGATGGGCAGGCGTATCCTGGAATTAGCTTGCAGGGATAAAGAGTTTAGTGTTAATTTAGCCCTGGAGGCAAAGGGTATTCCCGCTATTGGTAGAAATATTAGAGGGGTTAAAATTTCCTCTAATCCTGATGGGTTATTTTTGGTGGATGCGTTTGTTGATTTTACCGCTGCTTCAGGCACGGCAACAAATCTGGATTTTCTGGCACGCTACAAAAAGCCGTCGGTTATTGGAACAACCGGGCTTAATTCTGAACAATTAAATAAACTGCAGGAGATATCAAGGGTTGTGCCGATTGTTTTTTCTCCCAATATGTCGGTAGGGATGAATATCTTATTTGGTATTTTGCCTGAGATTGCCAGGAGGTTAGGGCCTGATTACAGTATCGAAATAACCGAGGCGCATCATAAAGCTAAGAAAGACGCTCCTTCAGGCACGGCAAAGAAAATCGGTCGGGTTCTTACTGATGTTACGGGCAGGGATGTCTCTATTCATTCCATAAGATTGGGCGATATCATTGGCGATCACACAATAATTTTTGCCGGAAACGCCGAACGCATCGAGATAAAGCATCAGGCGCATTCACGCGATTTATTTGCTATCGGCGCTTTAAAGGCCGTAAAGTGGGTGATTGATAAACCTGCCGGACTTTACTCAATGCAGGATGTGTTGGGTAGAGAGTAAGGTGTCCCGCTAAAGCGTGATCCCGCCTTCCGCCACAGCGTGATCCCGCCACAGGCGGGAAAAGGTTATAGGGTACAGGAAAATCATGATGGGTATTAGATGAATATAGATATTTCCCGACGGTTAAAAAAACTGCCGCCTTATCTTTTTTTGGAAATTGACCGGGCCAAGAGAAAGGCAAGACAGCAGGGCAGGGACATTATTGATTTTGGTATTGGTGATCCGGACAGGCCTACGTCGGCTCATATAATTAATGCGCTGGCTAAAGCCGCGCGAGACCCGGCAAATCACCGTTATGCCTTAGATCAGGGGATGCCGGTTTTGCGCCGGGAAATTGCCGCCTGGTATAAGAGGCGCTTTGGCGTTTTACTTGATCCGGAAACAGAGATTTTACCTCTTATCGGCTCCAAGGAAGGCATTGCCCATCTGCCCTTAGCTGTTCTTAATCCCGGTGATTACGCTTTAATCCCTGATCCCTGTTACCCCCCTTACAGGGCAGGAGCAATATTAGCCGGCGGGGTAATTTATTCCTTGCCTCTATTGGAGAAAAACAATTTTCTTCCCGAATTCACAAAAATCCCCGCGAATATTTTGAAGAAAGCACGCCTGCTTTATATAAATTATCCCAATAATCCTACTGCGGCAGTGGCCAAAAAAGAATTTTATCGTCAGGCGGCTCATTTTGCCCGGAAGAATAATATTATCGTTATTTCTGATTTAGCTTATTCGGAAATCTGTTTTGATGGTTTTAGGGCGCCAAGTTTTCTGGAAACAGAATCAGGTAAGCGGGTGGGGATTGAATTTCATTCTTTATCCAAGACTTATAATATGACCGGCTGGCGCATTGGCTTTGCCTGCGGAAATAAGAATTTGGTAAGCGCCTTGAGTAAGATAAAATCAAACATTGACTCAGGTATATTTAGCGCAATCCAGATCGCAGGTATTACTGCTTTGAAGGGGTCACAGGAAAAGGTTGAAAAGACGCGCCGGGTTTACCGGCAGAGACGGGATATCCTGGTTCAGGGATTAAATTCCTTGGGATGGAAGGTAGTCAAGCCGACAGCAACCTTTTATCTGTGGGTAAAGATACCCGGGGGGCACAGCTTTAGCACGAATTCCATGGTTTTTTCCCGGAAGCTGTTAAGCCATGCGGATATTGTGGTTACCCCGGGGGTAGGATTTGGTAAATACAGTGAGGGCTATGTGCGTTTTGCCCTTACCGTTGATAAACAAAGAATAAAAGAGGCGGTTAATAGGCTAAAAAAAATCGAAGTTTGATCCTCGATACTTGATCCTCGATACTCGTAAATGCAATATCGGGAATCGAGAATCGGGAATCGAGCATCGAGAATGATATGGTAACTTCTTACATTAGTCTTGGTTCAAATTTAGGCAACAGGCAATATTACATAAAGGCAGCAATAAGAAGGTTAAGGGCATTGATGGATACGCGGATTATTAAGATTTCCAGGATAATCCAAACTCAACCGGACTCAGACATCCCGCAGGGTTTATACCTGAATTGTGTCATCGAGGTTAAAACAGGCCTGTCTCCTTATGAGCTTTTAAAGAGATTGCAGAGGATTGAGGTTGATTTGGGCAGGGTTCGCGCTATGAAGAATGGCCCCCGCACTATTGATTTGGATATTTTAGTTTACGGTGATACCCGGATTAAGGAACGTTCTCTGTGTTTGCCTCATCCGCGGATGTTAAAACGGGAATTTGTAATGAAGCCCTTGCGTGAGATTGCTCCCGGGGTAGTAAAAGGGCTAAAAGGTAAAACTACCAGGCACACGGGATTAAAGCGATGAGGGTTATCCGGAATATCAAACATATTCAGAAAACTACCTTGGCTTTACGGCAGCAGGGCAGGTCCATTGGCCTGGTGCCGACAATGGGAGCATTGCACGGCGGACATCTTAGTTTAATTGAGCAGGCGCGTAAAGAAAATGATTTTGTAGTTGTAAGTATTTTTGTTAATCCGGCTCAATTCGATCAAGATCGGGATCTTAGGCGATATCCGCGAACCCTGGAGGCTGATAAACGGCTTTGTAAAAAAAAGGGTGTTGATTTTGTGCTTTATCCTGATGCCGGCCGGATTTATGTTAAAGGGCATAAAACCTGGGTTCTTGTAGAGCAATTAAGCGGTGTTTTATGCGGTAAATTCAGGCCCGGACATTTTAAGGGTGTGGCAACAATTGTAATTAAGCTGTTTAATATCGTTAATCCGGATATCGCGTATTTTGGCCAAAAAGATGCCCAGCAGGCAATCATTATTCAGCAGATGGTCAAAGACCTGAATATACCGGTTAAGATACGGGTTTTGCCGATAGTCAGAGAGTCCGATGGTTTGGCTTTAAGTTCCCGCAATAAATATCTGACTGTTAAACAGAGACAGGACGCAACGGTTTTATTCGAGGCCCTAAAAAAGGCACAAACAATAATTGCCCATGGTATGATTAGTTCAGCAGGGCTTATCCGCGCGATGCGGGGAGTTATCCGGAAAAAGAAAACAGCGCGAATTCAATATATCGAAGTTGTTGATTTAAATGAATTAAGGCCGGTAAAGTTGATTCGGGATAAGGTAATGATTGTCTTAAGCGTATTGATTGGCAAAACGCGGCTAATTGATAACATTATTGCAAAACCACAGAGTAGTGAGTAACTCGTTATCTCTAAAGATTATTAAAATCAGCTTATGGCTAAGAAATTAAGGGTTGGAATTGTGGGCTGCGGAGCGATTGGAGGATCTCTGGCAAGGGTGATTGTCAGCGATTTTGCCGGCCAGGCAAAATTAGTTTCTGTTTACGATATTGATAAAAATAAGATACTGCGTTTGACCGGTAAGCTAAGGGTTAAGCCTCTGGCCTCTAATTCGTTGGATTATTTAATAGAGAAGGCTGATTTGATAATTGAGGCAGCAGACTCAAAGAGTTCTTTAGGGATTGCCATGAGGGCTTTGAATAAGGGGCGTGATATTATCATTTTAAGCGTGGGAGGAATAATTACTCATACGGAGCAGTTAAGAAATCTGGCCAGGAAAAAGAATGCCCGGATTTATATTCCCAGCGGAGCAATCTGCGGAATCGATGCCTTAAAAGGAGCCTCGCAAGGTAAGATTAAAAGCGTTGTTCTTACTACCCGTAAGAATCCAAGGTCACTTGAGGGTATAGAATATATTAGGCGCAAGGGGATAAAACTTGATAAAATTAAGAAAGATACGCTATTGTTCTCCGGCAGCGCACGTCAGGCAATTAAGTTGTTCCCTCGAAATATTAATGTTGCCGCAACATTAAGTATCGCAGGGATTGGCCAGTCAAGAACCCGGGTAAAGATTATCGCCTCTACCCGGGTAAAGAGGAATATCCATGAAATTTGTATAGAATCGCAGATAGGCAGAATATCATCTCGGGTTGAGAATTTAGTGCATCCGGATAATCCAAAAACGAGTTTTCTGGCAGTGCTCTCGGCAGTTGCCACCCTAAAGCAGATTCTGGAACCGATAAGGGTTGGGACTTAGTTATACTGTTATATTGTTATACTGTTATATTGATAAAATAAAAAAAGGAAGGAGGTGAAACAATATGGCTCAAAAGGTAATGAAGTTAGGCATTAAGAGACAGAAGGGTTATCTTTATTATTTGGACAAAAAGGGTGATGTTTCTTGTGCCAAGATGGCCCGCGGTAAATCCAAGGGAGGTAGCCCTAAAAAGGTAGAAAAATGCGGCATTGAGAGAAAAGAGGGTTATCTTTATTTTCTCGATAAACAAGGCGATGTTTCTTGCGCCAAGATGAAGAGAGGCGGCAAGAAAAAGAAGAAGAAATAAGAATCGTCAGAAGAAATGGCCTCTGTGCAAGCTATACGGCGTTAGCCTTTCAGGATTAGTGCCAGGTTTACAGGGGCCTTTTTCTTTGTTATAATGTTTGTGGATGCACCAGTGGTTATAAAAAAGTTCGTAACCGCAGAGAAGAAATTCAAAGATGAAATCGCAGGATAGTTCAATTGTCATTCGCGGGGCGCGCGAGCATAACCTTAAAAGCATTAATCTAAAACTGCCGCGGAATAAAATTATAGTAGTTACCGGGCTCTCGGGGTCAGGTAAATCAAGCCTCGCCTTTGATACAATATACGCCGAGGGTCAGCGTCGTTATATGGAGAGTCTCTCCAGCTACGCGCGGCAGTTTCTTCAGCAGCTTCAGAAGCCGAATGTGGAATACATTCAGGGTCTATCTCCGGTTATTTCCATTGGGCAAAGAACTGCCGGGGGTAATCCCCGTTCTACCGTAGGGACCCAAACAGAAATCTATGATTATCTTCGGCTTCTTTTTGCCCGTATAGCCCAGGTGCATTGTTACCGGTGCGGCCGGCCAATAAGCCGGCAGAGTTCTCAGGAAATCGTAGGGGAGCTATTAAGACTGTCTTCAGCTACGGCGCTTATGATTTTAGCGCCCTTGATCCGGGGCAGAAAGGGTGAATACCGTGATATTGCCAAACAGATTCAAAAAGCAGGTTTTATCCGTTTTCGGGCAGATGGAAAGATATATGAGGTAACAGAGACAATTTTACTGGATAGATACAAAATTCATAATATAGAGGTAGTTGTTGATAGGTTAACAATAAATTCCCCGCAGCAATCTATTGACGCGGGGTTGAAAAACCGCCTGGCTGATTCCGTGGAGACCGCATTAAAGATAGGTAAGGGTGTTTGTATCGTTAACCAGTCAGTCAGCGGGTCCGGCCGGCAGACGCAGAAAGCAGAGCCTCAGAAGGCAGATTTAATCTTTAGTGAGCATTTTGCCTGCCTTAACTGCGGAATTAGTTATAGCGAGATTGAGCCGCGAAACTTTTCTTTTAATTCTCCCTATGGGGCATGTCCGGGTTGTAATGGCCTGGGCACGAAATTGGAATTTGACCCGGATTTGGTGATTCCCGATAAAAATAAATCAATAAATGAAGGCGCGATTGAGCCATGGAGAAGGGGAGGCAGGGGCTACATTCTTTATTATCGCGGCCTGATACGGGAATTTGTTAATCAGGCGGGAATTAATCCGGATTTGCCGTTTAAGAGATTAAAATCCGTTCAGCAGGAGTTTGTGCTTTACGGCGCGCCTGAGGTCTATGTTCGGGGGAAGCCTTTTGAAGGGGTTATCCCGCATCTTGAGCGATTATTTCATCATACAGACAGTTATTACTTAAAGGAAGAAATCAGCCGGTTTATGTCCACGCTTGCCTGTCCGGAATGCGACGGAATGAGGTTAAGGAAAGAGGCAAGAGTGGTAACCTTAAATGGAAAAAATATTTATCAGGTTACCCTGCTTACCATTAAACAGGCGAAGGAGTTTTTTGAGAATTTAACCTTAACCGCTCAGCAGAAGCTTATTGCCGGCCAGATTTTAAAAGAGATAATACAAAGACTAAAATTTTGTATTAACGTTGGCCTGGATTATCTTACCCTGGAGAGGAGAAGTTCTACTCTTTCCGGGGGAGAGGCGCAGAGGATAAGATTAGCGACTCAGGTTGGTTCAGGGTTGGTTGGTGTGCTTTATATCCTGGATGAACCGAGTATCGGGCTGCACCAGCGGGATAATCGGCGCCTGCTTAATACCTTAAGAGCACTAAGAGATTTAGGTAATACCCTGATTATAGTTGAGCATGATGAGTTAACCATAAGGGCTGCCGATTACATTGTTGATTTAGGCCCGGGTGCCGGAAGGCACGGCGGCAAGGTTATATTCTCCGGTACACTGCGCAGGCTGCTTAAGTTTCCTGATTCGCTGACCGCTAAATATTTACGAGGTGAACTTAAGATAAATCGTTCGCCGGATAAAAGACGCCAGCAGGGAAGAAATTTCCTGGAGGTAAAGGCAGCCACAGAGCATAATCTAAAGGAAATTGATGTGCGCTTTCCACTGGGTTTGTTTATCTGTGTTACCGGAGTTTCCGGTTCGGGTAAATCTACGCTTGTTGATGAAATACTTTATCGGGGTTTGACCCAAAAATTATATAAAACCCGTCAAAAACCCGGGGCGCATAAGGAAATTCTCGGCGCGGGATTTATTGATAAGGTTATTGTAGTCGATCAGTCTCCTATCGGCCGGACCCCCCGCTCTAATCCTGCAACCTACACAGGCGCGTTTACCCATATTCGTGATATTTTCAGCCGGATTCCCCAGGCGCGTATGCGTGGATTTAAGCCCGGCAGGTTTTCCTTTAATGTTAAAGGTGGAAGGTGTGAGGCTTGTCAGGGGGATGGGATTAAGAAAATCGAGATGCATTTTTTGTCTGATGTGTATGTTCCCTGTAATGTTTGTAATGGCCGCCGTTTTAATCAGCAAACCCTGGAGATTAAATATAAGGGTAAAAGTATTGCGGATGTATTGGAAATGACGCTTGAAGAAGCAATTAATGTTTTTTCCGATATACCCAAAATAAAGAATATCCTGAGTTGTCTATATGAGGTGGGTTTAGGATATATTCAGCTGGGGCAGTCGGCAACTACGCTTTCCGGCGGCGAGGCACAGCGGGTAAAATTATCTGCTGAATTAAGCCGGCGCGCAACCGGACGGACATTGTATATTCTGGATGAACCGACTACCGGCTTACATTTTGCGGATGTGGAGAGGTTATTACTGGTATTGCAGCAGTTAGTGAATAAGGGTAATACCGTGATTGTTATCGAGCATAATCTGGAGGTAATTAAGTGTGCCGACTATATTATCGATTTAGGGCCCGAGGGGGCAGACGCGGGCGGCAGGGTTGTTGCCTGCGGTAGCCCTGAAGAGATAATCAAGGTAAAGAATTCCTGGACCGCTCAGTATTTAAAGAGGGTTATATGAAGCACAACTTATGTTCTTCGATTTCATTCAAGACATAAGTTGTCTGGCTGAATATAATCCCGCCCTTTCTTACTTCGTAGCGTTTCTTTTGCAGTAGGAAATGGCGGGATTTAATTCGCAGACGGCCTTCGGCCTATAACTTATGTCGTCCTTCGGACTCCATAAGTTATCTGCTCATTAAATATGCACAGATTAATAATTTTACTTACTATTATATCTTTTCTCGCGCCGATAGCGCGCGCTCAATCTTATAACCCGGAGCAAGAGGCTCTCTATGTAGCTGAGAAGGCCTACGAGGATGGTTTCTATGAGGTTTCCCTGAGCCTGCTTGAGCGTTTTATAAGAAATTTTCCGCAGAGCCGGAAAGCCCCCGAGGCAAATCTTTATATTGCCCAGTGCTATTTTCAGCAAAACAGATTTATTGCGACCCTTGCTCAGTTAGAAAAGTTATCTTCCGATTCCCGGGCAGAGTCATTACAAGACGCGGTGCTGTATTGGACGGCAGAGGTGCATTTCCGCGGTAAGGATTTCAGGAAGGCAATTTCGTTTTATCAAAGGATTATCAAGGATTTTCCCGATTCTAACTTTCTGGCGGATGCTTATTATTCCTGTGGCTGGTCCTTGTTTGAGTTGAAGGAATACAGCCAGGCAGCTGAGTTTTTTACTAAGGTGGTTACCTATTTTCCCGGGCATTCCCTTGCCAGAGATGCGCAGTTTAAGAAGTTAGAATGTTTATATAATCTTAAAGATTACGCTCAGTTAAAGAGTCAGATCGATGCTTTTGAAAAGAAATACGCGGATGATACGTTTTATACGAATCAGCTTCACTTTTTACTCGCTGAGTGTAGCTTTTATCTTGATGAATACCCTCACGCAGTCAGGCAATATCAGATAGTTCTTAAGAATCCCCGCAGCCGGAAGATAACCGTTCTTTCTCAAATAGGCCTTATTTGGTCTTATCTTAAATTAAAGGATTATGCAAGCGCTAAGGATTTGCTGGAAGGCGTAAATTCGGGTGATTTAACCGGTAAAGAACAGGAGTTATTACTTTTAGCCAGGGCTAATTTATTTACTGAGATGCAGGATTTTACGGCTGCGCGTGGTGCCTGGCTGGATTTGCAAAAGATTGCCTCTGAGCCTAAGATAA
>JAUXFU010000133.1 GCA_030622705.1 Candidatus Omnitrophota bacterium
CTATCGAAAGTAAGTATTTTACCCTCGATTACTACAGAGGTAGCGATTTAACCAAACTCGCCCAAAAACTGAACGTTAACTATTTCCTTCATCTCGATGTTTTTCAAAATGAGGCCAAGGATATTGATTCTATAATCTCCAAGGCTCTGGATGCCTTGTATTTAGAGGTTTCTGATATCTTAGATATACATATATACAGCTATCATGGAAAAATAAGGCTTTGCCCGAATAGAGAAGAGCTAAAGGAGGATACCTTTAAGGGGTATTCCGGCAAGAAACCCGATGTTCCTTCAATCTATAACCATTCGGAAAATACCATTTATATTTCCTTTCCGGAGTTGACCCTGGGGATGCTTGCTCATGAGATAGCCCATGCAATAATCTCCCATTACTTTGTTGTGCCTCCTCCCGTTAAGGTTCAGGAGGTCTTGGCGGGTTATGTAGAGTACTCCATAAGGAAATCCATAGGGATACTTCCCTCAAAAAGGTAGCATCCAGAGAATGCCTAAACGCGCAATAATCTTTCTTCTTGGACCAACTGCTGTGGGAAAAACTGAATTTGCCCTAAAGGCTGCAAAAAGGATTAAGGCAGAGATTATTTCCTGCGATTCAATGCAGGTGTATCGCGGAATGGATATTATTAGCTCCAAACCTTCGCCTTCCGCAAGAAGAAATATTTTCCATCATCTTATTGATATTATTTCACCCAAAAAAGAGTTTAATGCTTCTCTTTATCGGCGCGTTGCCCTTAAGGCAATCAAGACAATCATAAAAAGGAAGAGGGCCCCCTTGTTCGTGGGGGGAACCGGGCTTTATGCCGGCGCGGTTTTAGATGGTATATTCAAAGGCCCGGGTAAGGATACAAAGATACGTAAGCGACTTTATGCTCAGGCAGAAAAAAAGGGCGCAAAATATCTTTATCAGCGCTTATTAAGGGTTGACCGGCAATCAGCGGAAAAGATACATCCTAATGACTTAAAGCGGATAATCCGCGCCTTAGAGGTTTGGATGATAACCAGTAAGCCGATCTCTCAGTGGCAGAAGCAACGCCGGGGAATTGTTAAAGATTATGATGTTGAGATTTATTGTCTGGATCTTCCACGGCCGGAGCTTTACGAGCGGATTAATCAGCGGGTAGATCAGATGTTCAGGAAAGGTTTGGTTAAGGAGGTATCCGGGTTGTTAAAACAGAATTTAAGTAAGACCGCGTCCTGCGCAATAGGGATCAGGGAGATTAAGGGTTATTTAGAGGGAGATTACGGGTTGGCTGAGGCTAAAGAGTTAATCAAAAGGCATACCCGTCAATATGCCAAGCGTCAACTAACCTGGTTCAGAAAAGATAAGCGAATAAGATGGATTAATGCAGATTATAAGTTCCCCGCCTCATAGGAAGTGCATAAATTCTATTCTACAATTTATGCACATTCGGCGGGATTAATTCGCAGACGCCTCTGATATGAAGAATACCAGGGGCTATAACTTACACTTCCTTTGGTCGTGTAAGTTATCTGCTCATTAAAATGGAAAGATGTGTTTTGGTGTTGGTTGAGTTTAGGTCTCAAAGGGATAGCTGGCCGAGGAAGGATGTTACCCGCGAATTGGGGGAGTTGGCAAGAAGCGTGAATGCCGTGGTTATTGAGCAGATTTTCTGTGTTCATGATAAGCCTACTTCTAATCTGCTTATTGGCAAGGGTAAGGTAGAGGAGATTGGTCTTGTTTGTCAGGAGGAGAATATTGATACGGTAATCTTCAGCCAGGATCTTTCAGGAACCCAGCAGCGAAATTTAGATGAGATTATTAAAAAAAAGACAATTGACCGCACCCAGCTTATCCTGGATATCTTTTCTCGTCATGCCCGTTCTCCTGAGGGTAAAATGCAGGTGGAGTTGGCCCAGTTACAATATCTTTTGCCCCGGCTGACCGGTAAGGGGATAGCGCTTTCCCGTTTAGGCGGCGGGATTGGCACAAGGGGGCCGGGGGAGCAAAAATTGGAGGTTGACCGGCGGCGGATTCATAAAAGGATTTCTAAATTAAAGCAGGACTTAAGGCATCTTACCAGTCATAGAAAGGTTTTGCGAAAACAAAGAAAAGATAATATGTTGCCGTCTTTGGCTTTGGTGGGTTATACCAATGCCGGGAAATCTACTTTACTTAATGCCTTAACCGGGGCTGGACAGCGTGTGGAGAATAGCCTTTTTACTACCCTTGATCCACTTACGCGGCGAATGGGGTTACCCTCTGGCGGAAAGGCGGTTGTTTCCGATACGGTAGGGTTTCTTTATAATTTACCTCATCATCTTATTGACGCATTCCACGCGACCTTAGAAGAGGTGGCAGAGGCGGATCTTCTAATTTGCGTTTTGGACGCGAGTCATCCGCGAGTACAGGAACACAGCGAGGCAGTTTCGACGGTGCTGAAGCAGCTTCAATGCGATGAAAAGCCTATAATTGTCGTGTTGAATAAAACCGATCTTTTGGATGATAAGGCATGGTTAAACTGGCTAAATGAAAGATTTCCTGATTCCATCAGCATTTCAGCGAAAACCGGCCGGAATTTAGAGCAATTAATAAGCAGGGTTGAGGATTTCTTTCATCCTCAGATAACTGAGGTTTTGCTTTCTGTGCCGATAAGCCGGATGGATATTGTAAATTCTATTTACCGGCACGCGAAGGTAAAATCTACGGAGTTTAAAGCAAAGACTGTACGTATGAAAGTCAGCCTCACGGGTACTCTGTTATCCAGCATATTATGAAACAAGGGGATTAAATTAATTGAAAAATGACAGTTTTTTAATAGCTTGCCGGGGACACTTCTATCAGAATACTACAATGCGTTGCAATAGGTAAAGTAGAAACGGTCTTGAATTAGATGGGGCATTTTGAATTTTTTTGGGGGGCGGGTGACGGGGTGCGGCTTTTTGGCCAGGGGTGGCAAACTGAATCCCGGACTAAGGCAGTGGTTTGTTTGGTTCATGGTCTGGGAGAGCATAGCAGCCGTTATGCTCATTTGGCTGATTATCTTACCCATACGGGATATTCTGTATTAGCCTTTGACCTGCGGGGCAATGGTAAATCCCAGGGTCAGCGCGGGCATACCCCATGTTATGAAATATTACTGGACGATATTGCTCATTTACTTGATGAGGCTGCGCAGCGTTTCCCTAATCAACCGCGTTTCCTTTATGGCCATAGTTTAGGCGGCAGCCTGGTTCTTAATTTTGCCTTGCGCTGTCGCCCGCAATTAGCAGGGGTAATTGTAACCGCTCCATGGCTCTGCCTGGCGATTAAACCTCCTTTATTTAAAATAATCCTCGCCAGAATAATGAATAATCTGCGGCCTTCGTTTTCTCAGGCCAGCGGCTTAGACAAA
>JAUXFU010000168.1 GCA_030622705.1 Candidatus Omnitrophota bacterium
CCTGTTGCCGTACTGGCGAATATGATAATTATTCCTTATATGTCTATTATCGTAGCCTCAGGTTTTACCCTGGCGTTAATTGGTATGTTTTTGCCTTGCCTATCCCCGGTATTTTCCTTAAGCTGCGAGTTATTTATTTTAATATTATTTAAGATTAATTCGTTGTTGATTGCCATTCCCGGGGCATATTTTAAACTACCCCGTGTAGCTTTTGGTTATGTTCTAGTTTATTACACCTTGCTTATATTAATAGGATGTCACAAAAGTGCCGTTCTTGATTATACCGATTATCCCGCCCCAGCGGGATCCCGCCATAGGCGGGAAAAACACCATCGGTAATATCTGTAATCTTTTTCAGAATCTATAATCACAGGTTTCAACGTATTTCGTGACAGCCTGTTATATTAATTTTTAGAAGGCAAACTTGGGATCCTCATAGATTCTATTGATTCTATGCTTGTTATGTGTTAGAATTCAAAGAATCAATATATGTTTCGGAGGCATATTTTAGGTTTACGAAGAATAGGGAGGGCTGAGAAATGCGCAAAATTAGTATTTTTACGGGAATAATTTTATTTTTTGGGGTTAGCCTGTGTTTGGCTCAGGAGCAGGTTACCATTACTACCTATTATCCAAGCCCCTATGGGGTATATAATCAAATGGTGACAAAGACATTGGGCGTGGGAGATACTGATGGCGATAGCGATATTGATGCCAACGATGCGCCAGATCCCGCAACCGACCCCGGAGATGTTTGGGTTGCAGGTTTCCTCGGCATCGGGACAGCGAATCCACAGGAGGGTTTGCATGTTGCCGGGGGGGGAGAGATAAGATTAGAAAGCGACAGCATAGGAATTCATTTCATAGATACGAGTCCCGGGGATCCTGATTTTAAAATTAAAGTTTGGGGTAGTGGTGATGATATTCTTGCATTTCAGGCGGATACTGGAACGGGGTTTGATACAAAAATGGTTATACACAGTAATGGTAACATCGGCATCGGGGCGATATCTCCGGGGCATCCATTAGAAATGGCTAGTGGTGCGCATGTTACTGCTGGTGGAGTATGGACAGATGCTTCAAGTATAGAGTATAAGACAGATATAGCTTCGCTTACATTGAGTCAGGCTGTTGAAGCGCTTACTAAGCTTAATCCTGTTATATTCAGTTTTAAAGCAGCCAGAGATGAAAGACATGTCGGTTTTATCGCAGAAGAAGTTCCTAATTTAGTAGCTACAAAGGATAGAGATGGTTTAAGCCCTATGGATATAGTAGCGGTGCTTACCAAAGTTGTACAGCAGCAACAAAAAGAGATCGGGAAATTAAAGGTAGAGATTCGCAGGATGAAAGGTATAGATTGAGTCTCTTGGCAGTAAAATGGAAATAAGGCAGTGATTCTTTTAATCCCTTGCGTTATAAACAAAAAAAGCAAAAGATTCACCACAGAGAACACAGAGACACAGAGTAAAAGCTTATAAGTTGGTGGTTAAAAAACAAAAAAAGCAAAACAAAAAAACAAAAGCAAATGATTTAGCACAAAGCATACAGAGAGCACAAATTAGATAAAGATTAAAATGCAGGAGAATTATCAGTATAAGGATTTTAACGCAAGCAGGCTTTATTGCGACAATTGTGGTTGTTCGATGCCGGTTAAGGAAAGGCTTTTGCTTATTCTTCCTGACGGGTATTTATATGAATATCTCTGCGCCGGATGCAACAAGACAATAGGAGACAAACGAGTTTCCCTGTCAAAGCAGGACAGGATTCTATTTTAACAATTCACAACCGAGAATTATGCGAAAGATTATACCTTTATCAATCATATTTATTCTGTTTATAACTAATTATGCCTTTGCGTTCTGGATCTGGACGCCAAAAACCGGGAAATGGGTTAACCCTAAATACGCAGTTAAGCCTACGCCCGCCGAACAATTAAAATCGGCTGTTGAGTTTTATGAGGAGGATAAATTAAAAGAAGCTCAACGCGAATTTAAGAAATTGCTTGATTCTTATCCTAAGAGCAGTCAGGCAGCGGAGGCTCAATATTATTTAGGCGTGATCGAAGAAAAAAAAGACCGGCTCTATCAGGCTTATCTTGCTTATCAGAAGGTAATCGATAAATATCCGTTTAGCTCAAGAATTGACGAGATTATCGAAAAGGAATTCAGGATTGCCGTAAGTTTCCTGGAGGGTGGTAAGCGTAAGATTATGGGTTTGAATTTACCGCTGGAGAATCCGGCAATTGAAATATTGAGCAAGGTAATTGATAATTCTACTTATGGCCCCTGGGCAGCCGAGGCGCAATATAAATTGGGTTTAATCTTAAAGAACGAAGCCAGGTTTCCCCAGGCGCAGGAGGAATTTGATAAGCTGATTAAGAATTATCCGCAAAGCGAGTGGGTTACCGCAAGCAAATTTCAGATTGCTTCCTGCCGGGGGAGCATATCTGCCGGTTCACAATACGACCAGGAAGCAATCCATGAAGCAAAGAAACAGTTTGAGGAGTTTATTTATGCTTACCCGGAGGTTGCATTATCCCGGCAGGCAGAAAAGAATATCAGGGAATTAAGGGAAAGGGAGGCGCAGGGTTATTATGATAGCGCTGTATTTTATGAAAAACAGAAG
>JAUXFU010000103.1 GCA_030622705.1 Candidatus Omnitrophota bacterium
CTGGATTTAATTGTTATCGATTCAGTAGCTGCTCTTACCCCGCGAGCGGAAATTGAGGGAGAGATGGGGGATTCTCATATGGGCCTGCAGGCGAGGTTGATGTCCCAGGCTCTCAGGAAGTTAACCGCAGCGATTAGCAAGTCGCGTACCTGTGTAATCTTTATCAATCAAATCCGGCTTAAGATTGGTGTAATGTTTGGTAACCCTGAGGTTACTCCCGGCGGCAGGGCATTGAAGTTTTATTCCTCGATAAGATTGGATTTAAGGAAGATCGGTATAATAAAACAGATGGATTCAGTAATCGGAAATCGCGTACGGGCACGGGTAGTAAAGAATAAGGTTGCTCCTCCTTTTCGTGAGGCAGAATTTGAGATTATGTATGACCGGGGCATAGCAAAGACACGTAACATTCTTGACGCGGGTGTTGATTCAGGGGTAGTTGATAAGGCGGGAACCTGGTATACTTTTCAACAGGAAAAACTCGGACAAGGTAAAGAGCAATCGGAGGGCTACTTAAAGCAGAAACCGCAGGTGCAGGAGAAGATTGAAAAGATGGTAAGAGAGAAGGTGTTGGTATTGGGATGAAACAATTATGCTTCGGTCCTCAGGAGGCATTTCGTTACGCCTTGCTTTTGCTGAAATTCAGGCCGCGTTCAGAGTATGAGTTATGTCAGCGTCTTGAAAGAAAGGGTTTTTCTGAGTCTGTTGTAAAGGAGGCGATTGTTTTATTAAGGCAAAAGCGTTTAGTTGATGATTTTCAGTTTGCTCGATTTTGGGTGGAATGCCGAATCAGGAAAGCTTTAGGAGTTAGCCGTATCAAGCAGGAGCTTAAGGTTAGGGGGGTAAGCAGCAGCTTAATTGAGCAGGCAATAAAGAATTTTGCTGATAAATACAGTGAGAAGGAAGCAGTAGAGGGCCTTGCTTTCAGTCGTTGGGAGAAGTTAAAGCACATTGAGCATGGTAAGGCTAAACGCCGTTTGTTCTCGTATCTATTGCGCCGCGGTTTTTCTTCAGATATAGTTCAAGAGGCAGTTGAGAATCAGTTTAAGAAGAAAAGAAATACTGTCTATCTCTATTAAAGTCTTTAATGGTAAATATGAAAGTAGACGTTCTGCGCGATAAATTTTTGGATTTCTTTAAGGCTAAAAAGCATAAGATTATTGTCAGTGATTCTCTGGTGCCTTTGGGTGATTCGACGGTTTTGTTTACGCCTGCGGGCATGAATCAATTTAAAAAGGAGTTTTTAGGGTTGGGCCGTGGGCTTAAGCGGGCAGCTACATCTCAACGCTGTCTTCGTACTGACGATTTAGACAGGGTTGGTAAGACGCCGGGGCATCATACATTTTTTGAGATGCTTGGTAATTTTTCCTTTGGTGATTACTTTAAACAGGAAGCAATTGCCTGGGCATGGGAATTTTTGGTTGAGGTTCTTAAGATAGATAAAAAGCGGCTCTGGATTTCCGTATATAAGGACGACAGCGAAACTTATGATATCTGGAGAGATAAGATAAAAGTTTCTAAGAATAAGATTATCAGGTTGGCTGATAAATCAAATTTTTGGCCATCAGAGGCTAAAGACAAGGGCCCAAACGGCCCCTGTGGCCCGTGTTCAGAGATATTTTTTGATTTGGGCTCTGATGTAGGCTGTAGGCGTTCGGATTGTAATCCTGCTTGTGAATGTTCGAGGTTTGTAGAGGTTTGGAATTTAGTCTTTACTCAGTTTAACCGTAAGGGCAAAGGGATTCTTGAGCCTTTGCCAAGAAGAAACATTGATACGGGTATGGGTCTTGAACGCCTGGCGGCAGTGATGCAGGGTGTCTATTCGAACTTTGAGACGGATTTATTCAGGCCAATAATAAAAGAGATTAAAACCGGTATTAAAGATTCGGCATTGATTAAAAAGGAATTAGTCTATGCTGTATCTGACCATATTCGGGCAATAACCTTTGCAATTTATGATGGGGTTTTGCCCTCAAACGAAGAAAGAGGCTATGTTGTGCGTAAGCTTATCCGGCGTAGCTCGATGCACTTATCTAAACTGGGTATTAAGCGTGTCTTTCTTAATCGGTTAATTCCTGTAGTGGCCGAGGTTATGCATAAGCCGTATCCGGAACTCAGAAGCCAGCAGGAGGATATTGCAGGAGTGGTTTTAGCCGAAGAAGAGCGTTTTTTTTCCTTACTTAGGTCTGTGCCGGATTTGGTAGAAGCTGAATCAGGTGATGATGAGAAGAGTCCCGGTGCAATGCTTTTTAAATTGTATGATACAGATGGCGTGCCGGTTGAGGAAAGCGTAGGATTGTTAGAAGAATTGCTAAAGGATAAGGGCATAAGCTTTAATCAGGAGGCTGCAATCGAGGAATTCAATAGTCTATTAAAACAACAAAAAGAACGCTCAAAGAGCGCCAGCTCGATGAAGGGAGAGGTTTTTGGTTTACAACAATTGTCGGTTAAGTTAAAAAAAACGCGTCTTCTTAAATCTAGTCGCGGCGAGTTTAAATCCGGAATCACCGCTATTTTTAAGGATAATTCAGAAGTAAAAAAGATTAGTTCGCCCGAGGAAACGAAAATTGTCCTGGACGCAAGTCCTTTTTATCCGGAATCAGGCGGTCAGGTCGCGGATACAGGTGAGATTAAACAAGGCGCGAATATTTTTCTGGTCAATGACGTAAAGCGCATAGACGGAGTAATTCTGCATATCGGAAAGCTCAAAAGCGGGTCATTCAAGAAGGGTGTTTTAGTCGAGGCTAAAGTTGATTCTTCGCGCCGTCTGGATATCGTCCGTAATCACACGGCAACACACCTTTTGCAGTCTGCGTTAAGAACTGTTTTAGGCAGTCATGTCAAACAACAGGGCTCGCTGGTCGCGCAGGAGCGTTTTCGTTTTGACTTTTCTCATTTTAAGGATATTACTCAGGATGAATTAAGCCGGATTGAAGAATTAGTTAACCGGCATATTTGGGATAATGATAAAATAAGTTTTGCCTCGATGTCGATTGAGCAGGCGCGAAAACTCGGCGCATTGGCATTCTTTGAGGAGAAATACCAAAACCGTGTTCGGGTGGTTTCAATCGGGGATTATTCGCGTGAGTTATGTGCAGGTTTGCATCTGTCTTGTACCGGTTCAGTGGGGTTATTTAAAATCATTTCTGAGAGTTCGGTAGCTTCCGGAGTGCGCAGGATTGAGGCAAAAACAGCAAGATTCGCTTATGCTGAAATGCGTAAGCAGGAAGGTTTTCTTAAAGATATCTGCGAATATTTAAAGGTCCCCCGGCAAGAGATCGTAAAAAGAACAGAGAAGTTGATTAAGGAAGTTAAAGATTTACAAAAGAGCAACAGTAGAATTGGGATAGGACAGCTTCAATTGGATTTAGAAGATATATTGAAGACGGCCGGTGATTTTTCCGGAGTTAAATTAATCAGCCGCCTGTTCCCTGATGCCAGGGAGGCGGGTTTAAGGGAGATGGTAGACGCGATAAAGAAAAGGCTGCCGATGTCAATTTGTTTATTAGCCGCGAAAAAAGAAAAAAAAGCTATTTTGGTAATGGGGATTACGCCAGATTTATTAAAGCGGGATTTCAATGCCGGCAATTTGATTAAGGAGGTTGTCCGGGTAATGGATGGCAGCGGGGGCGGGAGGGCAGATTTTGCTTTTGGCGCCGGAGATATCGCTAAAATTGAAGCAGGTTTTACTCAGTTAAGGCAGATATTGACTAAAAGGATTAATAAATAGCAACGAAAAATCAGGGCAGATGCCGGAGCGGCCAAACGGACGAGACTGTAAATCTCGCGCACTACGTGCTACAGAGGTTCAAATCCTCTTCTGCCCACTATTATATATTGCTATATTGTTATACTGTTATATTGACAAAAACAATATGACAATATAACAGTATAACAATTTATAAAAGACGGGGGCATAGCATCCCGCCTTAAGGGCGGCGGGATTCGTCATTTGTAGTTAGAGCGATTATGAACAGTGGTAGTGCAGTAGCTTTCTCCCGCCTCAATAGTTAAGTTGAAGGAGGCGGGATCCCGCCACTTGTAATTAAAATGATTGTGGCGGGACAAGCTACTATAGATTTGCGGGTATAGCACAGTGGTA